>NZ_WUBV01000017.1:240405-512390 GCF_009807105.1 Natrialba sp. INN-245
GTCCTGTAACCCGTACCTCGCGTTCGCCGTCATGCTTCACGCGGGTCTCGACGGCATCGAGAACGACCTCGAGTGTCCGGACCCGGTTCGCGAGAACATCTACGAGTTCGACGAGGACAAACGCGAGGAGTACGGCATCGAGACGCTGCCGTCGAACCTCGGCGAGGCCGTCGACGCCTTAGAAGAGGACGAGGTCGTCCTCGAGGCCCTCGGCGAACACGTCGGCCCCAAGTTCATCGAGGCCAAATCCCAGGAGTTCGAGGACTACCTCGTCGACGTCTCCCAGTGGGAACTCGACCGCTACCTCGAGACGTACTGAGCGTCCATCGGGCGTAGTGGGCCGCCGCTTACGTGTCGCCCCCACAATACTACCGGATGGACGTCGCTACGAAGACGCTCGGTTATCGTAGACCGTCTCATACGGGTTGCTGTACCGATCTACTGGCGAACCCGCGACCTCTCTGCGGGTTCGCCGGTACCGACTGACAGTAACCCGTATCATACGGACCGCGATGAGTCGGTACCGGTCGATCGCAGACCGGCGTGCGATCGACCAGAAATCAGTCATCGCAGACCGTATCAGTCGGCGACGACGTACGTCGTACCGTCTTTTTCGAGGAGACCCCTACTTGTCAGCGAGTGGAGCACACTCAACACGTCGATTTTCTTCAGCGACAGCGCTCGTCCCAGTTCGTCGACCGTTGCACCGCCGGTCGTCTCGAGATAGACGTACACGAGTTTGGCCTGGGCGGATTCAAGTTGGTCGGGCACCGGTTCGAGCCGTTCGGCTGGGACCCGCTCCTGTGATCTCATTGTCACTCGAACGGATTCCGTTCGAATATATAACTGTTGGTGGCGGTTGTGTTTATATCGTATGGGACGAATATATATGTGGCTCGTTACGCATCACCGTACACTGGCACCGCGCCACCGCTGGTAACGGTTGTGGCATCGCTACAGAGAACGGCCATTACGTCGGCGATTTCGGCCGGGTCGACCCAGCTCTCGTGATCGGCGTCGGGCATCATCTCGCGGTTCGCCGGCGTGTCGATCACGCTCGGCATCACGCAGTTCGCTCGAACGCGTCCGCGGTTCTCCTCGGCGATCGTCTCGGTCAGTAGCCGAATACCGGCTTTCGTGATCCGGTACGGTCCGTCGCCGTCGCCGCCCTCGAGCGACGAGCGTGCGCTCACGCTGACGATCGATCCCTCGGATTCCTGTAAGTGGGGAAGGGCGTGTTTCGACGCGAGAAACGCGGTTTTCAGGTTGACGTTCATCAGGAGATCGAACTCGGACAGGTCGGTCTCCTCGATCGGGTCGCCGCCGCGCCAGGTTCCAGCGACGTTGAGCAGGTGATCGATCCGACCGTGGTCGTCGACGATATCGGCGACGAGCGCCGACACGTCATCTTCGTCCGTCAGATCTGCCTGGTGGAACTCGAACGCCGAATCCCCCTCGCGCTCGAGTACACTGTCGTCGTCGGGCTCGACGACATCGACACCGCAGACGGTCGCGCCAGCGGCGCGAAACTGATCGACCGCCGCACTACCGAGAGCGCCGCTCGCACCGGTGATTACGGCGACGGTTCCGTCGAACGTCACGTCGAACGTTGTCTGTGGGGACATAGCGGTGTGTGATACGGACTGGCGTAAGTCAGTTCCGGCGGATTCGGGAGCGGTTCGAGGGACATCCCAGCCCGGATCAGGTGCTCTGATACGTCTTCGGTGGTGGAAGCATCACCTGTTCGAACCAGAACTCGACCACGGAGTTTACCATCTCACCGTACTCGTCGGGATCGGTTGGTTTGGTGAGGTAGGCATTCGCTGCGAGTTCGTAACTCTCGAGGACGTCTTCGTTGGCCTCCGAATCGGTCAGGACCAACACTGGAAGGTGTGCGAGAACCGGTTTCGATCGAACGGTCTCGAGGAACTCGAACCCGTCGGTTCGCGGGAGGTCGAGATCGAGAAGAACGAGATGGGGGAGAGAGGGTGGACCGGCTTCGTTCCGGACGCCGAGTTCCTCGAAGGCTGCCTCGCCGTCGGTGGCGACGCGAATCGTCACCGCTGTCGGCGATTCGTCGAAAGCGTCCCGAAGGAGGCGGACATCCCCTGGGTTGTCCTCGACGTGCAGTATTTCGATCGGCCCCTCGAATCGGTCACTCATCGTCAATCTCCACGTGCATCGTCGGTCGAGAACGCATACGCAACATTCGACACCGTACTCGTTCGCCCGTATTCACGGGATCCGTTTAAGAGTACTTGCTAAACGGTTTGGAACGAGCGCACGTGGGACTTCTGTTGGGGGCTGTGTTACCGTCGTTCCCGGCTCCCCGATAGTATATATTATCATCGTCCCTTCGGCTACGTACGGAATGCGATTGATCGCTCATCGCGGATTCGCCTCGGAATCGCCGGAGAATACGATCGTCGCGGTTCGATCGGCGACTGAATACGCCGACGCCGTCGAGTTCGACGTTCGTCGGTGTGGATCCGGAGAACTCGTCGTCATTCACGACGAAACCATCGACCGCGTGACGGGCGGTATCGGAACCGTCGCCGACAGTTCCCTCGAGGAACTCAAAACCCACACCATCCTCGAATCCGACGAACGAATCCCGACACTGGAAGAGATGCTCGAGGCCATCCCGTCGACCGTCGAGGTCAACCTCGAGATGAAAGCGCCAGGCATCGCCGCCGACGTTCTCGGGATACTCGAGGGCGTCGAGAACCGCGTCGTCGCCACGTCGTTTCTCCGTCAGGAGCTCCGGACGATCCGCGACCTCGATCCAACTCAGCCGACCGGTTTGCTCGTCAGCCGCCGACTCGAATCGCCGGTGACGACGGCGGTCGAACTCGACTGCGACGTCATCGGTGCGAACTACTGGCGGTGTCTGGGCACGCGACTCGTCTCCCGGGCGAAAGCCGTCGGCCTCGAGGTCCACGCCTGGACGGTCGAACGGCCGCTGACCGCGACGTTACTCGGGTTGCGGGGAGTCGACTGCGTCTCTGCAGATCGGCCGATCGACCTTGACTAGCGAGTAGGGCATCCCCGTTTTCCCCGATCGAACTCGAGCGAGAGTCGCCACTGCACGTCGATGCACACCTGATCGCACGGCGAGAGCCCGGTTCGGAGTGAACGGGTGAGCGAGAACCACGATGGAAACGGGGAGGAAGTGATCCGTGAGCGGTGCGATCAGTGTGTAAAACGGGACGGTGGGCGTGAAACGGTACGTGGAAAACAGTACGTGGTCGCAGTTCCGATCCCGTCACTCGATGGAGTCGACGCCTTCAGCGTCGACCGTTCCGCCGTCGTCGGCTCCGATCGGAACGAGCGTCGAGATGCGGGCGTTCTCCTTGATTCGAAGCCCGCCGTCCGCGATCGAAAGCGGGATCAACGGCAGATGGGATGCGACCAGCATCGACGGGTGAGAGCCACCGCGAGCGAGGAGTTCGTTCCGGGGCTGAAGCTGGAGCGACTCCTCGAGGTCGGTCAGGAACTCGTTGTGCTGGACGACGTACTGGCCGCCCTCGAGATTCCACCAGCCGAACTCGTCGTCGGGGTTCCGAGGCTCCGTTGGCATCGGCTCGAGGTCGGCGTCCTCGAGTTCGTCGCCGCCGAAGTCGATTCGGCCGGGTGAGGCGACCTCGTAGACGGCGCTGACCGTCAGATCGATCCCGTGTTCGTGAACCTGCGTCGGTTCGTACACCAGGTTGTCGACGGACTCGACGAGGGAGTGTTCCGCTGACATTTCGAGTGGATGAACGGTTCGTGGACGCAAAAAGGATACCGGTCACGATCTCTCCGCTGCTCGGATCGACGTGCACCCGGCCAGTACGTGACGGCTATCCGTTCCCGTGGACGTAATCACTCGGTCGGTGGCTCGATCGGAATCTCGAACGTGATCGACGTCCCGACGCCGGGGGTCGAGTCGACGTCGATCCGCCCGTCGTGGATCGCAACGATCTTCTCGCAGATCGCAAGTCCCATCCCGGTTCCCCCGCCGTCGTTCGTCCGATCACCGCGTTCGAAGAGATCGAACACCCGATCGGCATACTCGGGAGCGATTCCGACGCCCGAATCCTGGACGGTAAACACCCAGGTAGATCCATCTCGTTCCCCCGAGACCGTGATCTCCGGGGGCTCGTCGCCGCTGTACTCGAGTGCGTTCGTAAGCAGGTTCTGGAAGAGTCGTCGAAGTAGGTGGTCGACCCCGTAAACCGTCGGCAGCTCGTCGACGTCGACCGTCGCGTTCCGGTCGTCGATCTCGAACCGGAGCCCGTCGAGGACTTCCGTGACGAGACGGTCGCAGTCGACGGGGCCGAGCTCGTTCGTTTCGCGTTCGATCTTCGAGTATGCGAGCAGGTCGGCGATCATCCGCTGGGCGCGTTGTGCGTTTTCCCGTGCGACACGCACGAACTCCGTGTGTTCGGGGTCGAGTTCGTCCGCGTTCGGCTCGACGATCGAGAGAGACTGCTCGATCGTCCGCAGCGGTTCCCGGAGATCGTGTGAGACGACGCCCGCGAACGACTCGAGTTCGGTGTTCGACCGACGGAGACGGTCGAGCGTCTCCTCGACTTCCGCCTGGAGTCGCCGTGTCTCGGTTACGTCGCGAACGAGGATCGATCGACCGAGTAGATCGTCGCCGACGCCGTGGACGGGAGTCGAGGTGAGTCGCAGGTGTCGGCGGGTCGCTCCCCGATCGACGACGAACTCCGCTTCGCCAGGGGAGCTCTCGTCGGCTGGAGTGCTCGAGACGGCCGGCCCCCCGTCGACTGATTCGTCGGTGGATGGGAACTCGAGGTGTGACGGCGGCACTTTCGTCCGGCTAGTCTCCGAGGACGGCTCGGTCGTCGAATCGGGTTCGGTCGTGACGCCGCCATCAGTTCGCTCGGAGGGATCGTAGCGCGTCGGATCGACGAACGTGCCGTCGTCCGGAAACAGCGACTCGAACGGATCGCCGATGACGTCCTCGGGGTCGACTGCGAGCAGACGACCGGCGGACCCGTTGATGTCGACGACGCGGTCGTCCGTATTCAGGACGATCATTCCGTCCTGAAGGGTGTCGACGATCAGCGACCGTGCGACCGGCGTCAGATCGAACAGCCGGTAGTGATAGATCGCGAGGAAGAACAGAAATCCGGAGATCGTGAAGCTGAACGCCGTGAGGTCGACGTACGGGAGAGGGCCGAAGCCGGCGTGATAGAGGACGTTCGTCGCGCCCGCGATCGCCGCACCGACGATCAGCAATCCGACCTGTCGCCGATAGACGCGAGGCGACCAGAACAGCAGGTGGGTGAGTACCAGGACTCCGACGGCCATGAGCGTGTAACTGTACGCCGCGTGCGCCCAGAAGGCAATGCCGAACTCGTGTTGAGAGACGACGAGCGTTCCGTCAGCGACGCGTTTCGTCTCTATCGGCTCACGAACCAGGTGGTGATAGCGGTTCGTCGAGACGAGCCAGAGGTACACTGCCGGGACGACCGAGAGGCCAAGGATCATCCGTCGGTTCAGCCAGCGGTCCCTGGCGGCGAACTGGAGCGTAAAACAAAACCAGGCGACGGGGACGATCGTGACGCCGACGTGGTTCGCGTCGGCCCAGAAACCGATCATCGCTTCGTTCGCACCCGCGAGTTGGAACGCGTAGGTGATCGCCCACAGCGCGGTCCCGACCATGAGTGCGGCGAAGCTACTCGCGCCGGTAATCTCGCGGTTTTGCCAGGCGTAGACGCCGATCGAGGCCATAATCGACCCCGCGGCAAGCAGGATCGGCGTAAACGGGGTATACTGCCACTCCCACCCAACCGTCTCGAACACTGACGTCTCGTACACTGGGAGACCGGACTACTAAATCCACCGCCACAGTTCGATTCCCCGCGGGTTCGACGTTCGGCGTCTTCGCCGTGGGTCGGTCCGTGAATACTTCTATGGGCATCGAATCCGTGCATCGAGCATGGACGTCCTCACAGACGAGATCGTTCGCTTCGTTCGCGCGGTCGGCCCGAAGCAAGACGACACGCTCCGCGAGATGGACGAGTTTGCCCACGCGGAGGGGTTTCCCCACGTCGGCCCCGAAGTCGGCGCGTTCCTCCGGTTCGTCGCACGGTTAAGCGACGCCGAACGAATCTTCGAGTTCGGGTCTGGTTACGGCTACTCGGCGTACTGGTTCGCCGACGCGCTTCCCGACGACGGCGAGATCGTTCTCACCGAAGTCGACGAGGACGAACTCGAGTTAGCCAGGACGTACATGGCCGAGGGTGGGTACGACGACCGTGCGCGGTACGAACTCGGCGACGCGATGGCAACCGTCGACCGATACGACGGCCCGTTCGACGTCGTGCTGATAGACCACCAGAAACATCGGTACGTCGACGCCTTCGAGGCCGTCCGACCGAAGGTGCCCGTCGGCGGCGTGATCGTCGCGGACAACGCGATCACCGCAGCTCCGATTCAGTTCGAGACGCTCCTCGAGCTCGTCGCGGACGACTCGAGCGACGAACAGCGAGAACGACGGAACGCGAAGCGAGACGAACCGCTAGAGCCGAACGAACACACGCGAGGAATCGCCGACTACCTCGAGCGAGTGAGCGCCGATCGGGCGTTCGAGACGATCGTCCTCCCGTTAGGGGAGGGGATCGCGGTCAGTTACCGGGTGGAGTAATCCGAGCTCTCTCCCTCGAGAATCTGTTCTTCCGGTATCTCGGCACCGCCCGAGGCACCGTACTCGCGGAAGCCGAGGAAGGTAGTCGTCGAACAGGCAACGAACAGCGTCGCCCACGTAATCGCCCACAGCGAGAGCGCGAGGATCTCGGCTGGGCCGGGGATCGCACTCGCGACGACGTCGACGCCGACGACGTGAACGACGGTGATCGCCAGGAATCCGACCCAGAGCGCAAGCGAGCGGACGGCGAGCGTGCGTTTGGAGACGCGGTTTGCGTACCGGGCGACGCAGTAGACCCCGACGATTGCGAGTGCGGTCGCACCGGCCGTCGGCACGAGTGCGTCGGTGGCGACGGTCGTCCCACCGGCTGTGGCGAAGCAGGCGAACGATACGGCCAGCAGCAGTCGATCCGAACGGAGTGTTGTCGGAATCACGTCGTGCACCGCTTTGCTGGCACCTATAGCCGGTCGGATATATAGCTGTTGGCTGGCAGTCGGCGGCAGCTAACCGAGCAGCAAAGGGGCGTTCCAACGGGTTAGGGACCGGGTTCGGGCTCGAGATCGGAGTCCGTGAGGAGTTCTTCGAGGGGGCGTTCGTCGATCCACTCGAGTAGCGCCTCGAGTTGGTCCGTAGCGGCCTCGAAAAGCTGCTGACCGATCTCGGGGGTTGCGTCGGTCTGATCGCCGAAGACGCCGTTCGGGCTGTGTTCGATCGTGTCGTAGAACGTCGTCGCCCCGTGGACGCGTTCGGCGTCGTGCTCGAACGTCGCCCCGCCGTCGCGGGCGTCCTCGAGTCGGTCCTCGCGGACGAGGTCCGGGGCGATGTGCATGATCATCGCGGTCTCTTTCGGCCCGCCGTGGGGGCCCAGAACGTCGAAGGCGTCGTCGATCAGGTCGGGGATCGATTCGTTCCACATCCACTCGATGGCGAACGCGGTTCCATCTTGCTGGAGCCGGCGGCCGACCTCACGGAGGTGGACGACGTTCCCGCCGTGGGCGTTGACGTAGACGACTCGATCGATTCCGTGGGCGGTGAGGTTTCGTGTAAAACTCTCGACGAAGTCGCGAAACACCGGCGGTTCGACCCACATCGTTCCGGGGAAGTGGCGATGGTGACTGCTCACGCCGATCGGAAGCGTCGGCGTACAGAGGTGGCCCGTTCGATCGCTCGCTTCGCGTGCGAGGGCTTCGGCGATGAGGTAGTCGGTTCCCTCGGGGAGGTGTGGCCCGTGTTGTTCGGTCGAACCGATCGGGACCACGGCGACCGACCCGGTCATGTCTTGGAGTTCGGGCCAGGTCCGATGTGAGACGAGCATACCTCCATATCGGTCCCTACGGACAAAACCTTGTGTGGCCGGTCGGACGCCCACTCCGCCGCTCCCGTTGGGTTCAGAGCCGACACTCCTGTCCGAGGACCACGTGATGATAAGGCTTAATAGAATTGTTCCGCTGAGTTATTATATGGCAGTCGTAAGCGTCTCGATGCCCGACGAACTTCTCGAGCGCCTGGACCAGTTCGCCGAAGAGCACGGTTACACCGGTCGCAGTGAGGTCGTCAGGGAAGCCTCCCGAAATCTCTTAGGCGAGTTCGAGGACACCCGACTCGAGGACCGAGAGCTGATGGGGATCGTCACGGTACTGTTCGATTACGAGACGACGAGCGTCGAAGAACGCATGATGCACCTTCGCCACGAACACGAGGAGCTCGTCGCCTCGAACTTCCACAGCCACGTCGGCGACCACTACTGCATGGAACTGTTCGTCCTCGAGGGCGACCTCGAGGATATCTCGACGTTCGTCGGAAAGATCCGTGCGACCCAGGACGCACTCACCGTCGATTACTCCGTAATTCCCGTCGACGACTTCGATCCGATCTCACAGGACCATTGATACGGATTGCTGTAACTATTTACCGGGGTAACCGCGCCTCGCCTTGCGGTTGCCCCGGAACGGACTTACAGCAGTCAGTATGACGGTACCAACAGTCCCCCAGGGACGTCGCGAGCGAACGCTCGCTCCGTTGGGGAAAGTGTCGAGGCGGTACTGGGCGGTAAACGACCACAGCAGAACGTACCAATTCGCGACGGAACACGTAGTTTTACTGTCGTCCCGTCAAAGGATACCGTATGTCTTACCGGAAGGTGAACTACGAAGACGTCGATCAGGTCTCGAGTGCGATGCACTTTCTCAGCGATCCCCTCGAGACGGAACGGGTCGGCGTGACGGTCGCACGCTGTGACCCCGGCTGGAAGAGCCGTCCGCACGATCACACGGACAACGACCACGAGGAGGTGTACGTCTTGATCGAAGGAGACGCGACGGTCGTCGTCGACGACGACCCAGTCGAGATGGAGACCGGCGATGCACTCTGGATTCCGCCGGAGTCGACCCGACAGATCCACAACGGCGACGACGAGAGCGCGTTCGTTCTCGTCAGTGCCCCCAGCATCGGCGACGACGACGGTGATGACGGCGAGTGGCTCCTCACCGGCTTCGCCGGCTGAGCGAAACCGAGTCGAGCCGAGCGCGCCCCCGAACCGGACGGTTTTGACGATCGACGTGATCGTCGAAGACGGGTGATCCGCGATCTACTCCACACATCACGCAGCGATCTCGCTCGTCGTCTCGAGCGTCCTCGTCTACACCATCGAACCGGTCGCCGTCTTCGGCCACGCCGTTCCGTCCCTCGTCCTCGTCGTCTACGGGACGCTCCTCGGCGTGGTCGTCGATCTCGATCATTTCTTCATCGCCCGCGCGAAGACCGGCAACTGGGCTGCGGTCCGCTACTGTTTCGCCAACCCGGTCGCAGCGATCCTCGACCAGCGTCGGATCTTCGACCGCGGCGACGTCGGCGTCCTCTCTCGTCTCCTGAGTCACCTGGTGATCGCCGGGGTGCTCGTCCCGCTGTTCGCCCTCGAGAGCGTCGCGGTGGCGATCCTCACCGGCGTCGTGCTCTACGTTCACGTCGTCTGTGACATCGCCTGGGATCTCCGACGACTCCGCCAGGAGACCGATCCGATCGCGGAGAGCGAACGCGGATCGGCGGGTAACGGACTATGAGCTCGAGTCGTCGTCCGGAACCGTGGGAACCGACCCTGGCCTATATTCCGCCTCGTGTAGTGTAGACGGACATGAACCTGCTCGACGATGGCATCGTGCCGGAGCACGCACGCGAGATCAAAGCCGAGGCCCGCGAGTTCGCCGAGGAATACATCGAACCGAACGCCCGCGAGTACTTTCAGTCGGGCGAGTACCCCCACGAGATTCTCGAGGCCGGCCAGGAGGCGGGTCTCGTCGCACAAGACATTCCGGAGGAGTGGGGCGGTCGCGGACTCGATCTCCCGCAGTTGCTCGCGCTCACGGAGGAGTTCTACCGCGCCGACGCAGGGATCGCCCTGACCCTTCAGTTGGCGAGTTTCGGCTGTGAGATCACTTACGACTACGGCTCCGACGAACAGTGCGAGGAGTTCGTTCGACCCGTCGCCGAGGGTGATCAGCTCTCGGGGCTTGCGGTGTCGGAACCCGAGACGGGAAGCGACCTCGCCGGAATGGAGACCCGCGCCGAAAAAGAGGGTGGCGAGTACGTCATAAACGGCGAGAAGTACTGGATCGGCAACGGCGTCGAAGCCGACTGGATCACGCTCTACGCCCGCACCGGTGACGACGAGACCAATCGGTACGGCAACCACTCGATGTTCATCGTGCCGACCGACGCCGACGGCTACGAGGCCGAGCACATTCCCGAGAAGATGGCGATGCGCGCCTCGAAGCAGGCTCACATCACGTTCGAGAACTGCCGGATCCCCGAGGAGAACCTGATCGGTACCGAGGGCGCTGGCTTCTGGATGCTCGCCGAGTTCTTCAATCACGGCCGGGTCGTCGTCTCGGGACACGGACTCGGCCTCGCCGCGGCCGCCATCGAGGAGGCCTGGGCGTTCACCCACGACCGCGAGGAGTTCGGCCGAACGATCAACGAGTTTCAGGCGGTTCAACACGCCCTCGCGGACATGCTGATCGATTTCGAACGCGCACGAGCGCTCTCCTGGCGAGCCTGCGAGAACGTCGCTCGAGGAGACCGTCCGGGCTACTGGGCGGCACTGGCCAAGACGAACGCGACGGAAGCGGCCGTCGACGTCTCGGATCGCAGTATGCAACTTCACGGCGGACGGTCGATCCTCGATCGCCGGCGGATCGCACGCGTCTACCGCGACGCACGCATTCCGGTTATCTACGAGGGGGCAAACGAGATCCAGCGGAACCTGATCTACAGGCAGGGATCGTAGGGAACCCGTCGTCGAAAGCGATCGCGGGTGTCGTCTCCCGGTTCGAGTCCGCCACGACCACCGCCGCCGATCGTGTGCCGAAAGAACAATCCGTTCAGACGAGAACCATCTGCCAGAGACGCCGGACCGAGAATGACTACCCGTTTCAGAGAGGGACGACAATGAGTCGACCGCGAGTTTTGTGTGTGAGCACGGACCGTGCGACGCGTGCGTCAGTCACGCTCTCGCTGACCGACGCCCCCGTCGACGTCGTCATCGCACAGCGGCCGTGCGCCGCCGTCGCCCGACTCGAGGAGGAACGGATCGACGCCGTCCTGGTCGACGCGGCGACGGTCGAGAACGTCCCGGACGTCGTCGACGCCGTCGATTCCGAGGCACCGGGCGTTCCAACGTTCGTGCACTGGGGTGACGGGGACGCCACGGGTGCGGATTCGGTGGCCGTCCTGGGCGAGGTCGTCGCCCAGTCGGAGCAAGGGGAGTCAGCGACGAGACTCGCAGACGTCGTGACGGCACGCATCGAAGCCGACGGACCGTCCGACGACGGTGCCGCGGTCGGTTCCGACGACGGGACGACTCGATGCGACGCCACGACTGAACCGGCAGTTCCCGACGACGAACCGCTGTCGGCCGACCTCGACCGGATCGTCGGGTCCGTCCGGCGACAGTTGATCGACGTTCGATCGCCACTTACCGTCGAGCGAGTACTCCGGGAGTCGTTTACGGCGAACGATCGGTTTCTGTTCGCCTGGGTCGGCGAGTACGACCGCGGCGAGCGGGAGATCGTCCCGTGGCTCTCGGCATCCACGGAGATCGACTGGCCACTTGGCCGAACGTTCGCGATCGGAAACGACGAACACCCGTTGCTCGAGCGAGTGATCCGAAGCCGACGCGTTCAGGTCCAGCAACCGCTCGAGGACGACCCTGTGGTCGCCCCGTTTGGCGACCGCGCAGTAGGTCGCGGCGTCGACGCCGTCGCTGCGGCACCGCTCGCGACGTCCGACGAATTGTACGGCGTGCTCGTCGTCTACGGACGCGACTCGCTGTCTTCGGCCGAACGGAAGACGATCGAATCCGTCGCCGAGGCTGCCTCCTACGTCCTCGAGACGATCGCGGTCCACGGACAACTCGAACAGCGCGAGCGGGCGCTACAACGCTACGAGCGCCTCGTCGAAACGGCGGGGGACGGGATGTACGTCTCCGACGACCAGGGCCATTTCATGACCGTCAACGACGCGCTCGTCGATATCACCGGCTACAGC
Source organism: Natrialba sp. INN-245 (assembly GCF_009807105.1). Lineage (NCBI taxonomy): Archaea > Methanobacteriati > Methanobacteriota > Halobacteria > Halobacteriales > Natrialbaceae > Natrialba > Natrialba sp. INN-245. The sequence goes on from NZ_WUBV01000017.1 coordinate 252,605, forward strand.
CGGGAGGGGTTGCTCGGCGAGCACGTCTCGTTGCTGATCGACGAGGAGGACGTCGACGCGGGCGAGGAGACGATCGTGTCGTTGCTCAAAGGCGACGGGAAGGAGACGACCGACACCATCGAGGTAACGCTCGAGACCAAAGACGGCGAGACGATTCCCTGTGAGGTACAGATCGCCGTCCTCGTTCGTAACGAAACGTTCCGTGGTTCCGTCGGCGTCATCCGGGATATTACCCAACGAAAGCTCCGCGAACGAAAACTCCGGGAGCGAAACGAACGCCTCGACGCGTTCGCGCGGATCGTCAGCCACGACCTTCGGAACCCGCTCAGCGTCTCACAGGGGTATCTCGACGTCATCGAGGAGACGGAGTCACTCGAGCACGTCGAGAGCGTCCGGAGCGGGCTCGATCGGATGGAATCGATCGTCGAGGACGTTCTCGCGATCGCTCGAGGTGGCGAGTGGGCAGCCGAGACGGTGCCGGTCGAGTTCGAAGACGTCGCGACCGAGGCCTGGGATCACGTCTCGACGGAGAACGCTACCCTGTCGATCGACGAGACGATGACGATCGACGCCGACAGGCCGCGTCTGCTCCGCTTGCTCGAGAATCTCTTTCGCAACGCAATCGAGCACGGCTCCGTGGGCCAGTCGCGACTCTCGGTCCGAACCGGACCGCTCGGCGGGGGCGAACGAGGGTTCTACGTCGAAGACGACGGAACCGGGATTCCCGAAGGGGTTTGCGAGGATCTCTTCGATCCATCGGTCTCCTCGTCGTCGGACGGACTCGGTATCGGGCTCTGGATCGTCAGAGAAGTGACTACCGGACACGGGTGGTCGGTTACCGCCGTGGAGAGCGAGAGCGGAGGGGCACGCTTCGAGTTCCGATTCGACGATCAGTTCTCCGGTTGAATGTCCTGGAATGCGCCGACGAAGTCGTCGTGACTCGATAGACCGGACACGCTTTCGTCGACGCGTCGTTCGAGTTCCTCGATACGCTCACGAAGCTGTTGGTACTCCTCGTTGGTCGCGAGGACTCGATCGGCCTTTTCGGACTCGAGTAACGCCTTCTTCGAGACGAGCGCGTAGTACTCGAGAATGTCCGACTCGTACTCTGATCGGCCCGAAACCTCCTCGACGATCCCGAGGAGTTCGTCCTTCGACACCGGCTTGACGAGGTAGTCGTCGAAGCCCATCTCGATGATGTCGAAGTCCGGATCGACCGCGGTCACCATCACGACGCGACAGTCGTATCCGTCGTCACGGATCGCCTCGAGGACGTCGTCACCCGACAGGCCCGGCATCCGACGGTCCAACAGGACGACTTCGATCGACTCCGCCATCTTCTCGAGCGCTTCCTCGCCGTCGTAGGCCGTGTCGACGGACCACTCGGTCTCGAGCCACGTGGCAAACAGATCGGCGAGACGGGCTTCGTCGTCGACGACGAGTACCTCTAACCCGTCACTCATTGGGAACTCCCTCCGTTCTCTTCATCGATTAGAGCCACGGGACACCAATGGTACCTCTGGGTGATAAATCTCGCGACCAGCTATCAACATATCTATGATTCATCGGGATTCGGTTAGCCGTTCTTCCGATAATCCCACACTAAACTCCAATTATCCATCCACATTCCACGTTAGTTTATCCATCTCTCGGCCAATATATGTCGAGGGAGCGATTACTTCCCTTCGAACTCCGGCTCGTGGTCACCCATGAACGCGGTGACCCCTTCCATCAGATCGTCGGTCGTCAGCAGGTGGCCGAACGCCGACGCCTCGTACTCGAGGCCAGCGTCGATGTCGGTCCGTCCCGCGAGCATCGCGCGTTTGGTGAATTTCTGGGCGATCGGCGGACCCGCGGCGAGGTCCGACGCGAGATCGAGGGTCCGCTCCTCGAGCTCGTCGTTATCCACGACTTCGTTGACGAACCCGTACTGTGCCATCGTCTCGGCGTCGTACCGATCGGCGGTGAGGATGATCTCCTTCGCTCTCCCCTCGCCAACGATCCGGCTGAGCCGCTGGGTTCCACCCCAGCCAGGGAGGAGCCCGAGATCGAGTTCCGGCTGACCGAACTCGGATCGCTCGCTCGCGACGCGGAGGTCTGTACAGGTCGCCAGTTCCATCCCGCCGCCGAGGCAGTAGCCATCGATACCGGCGACGACGGGCATCTCGGAGGCCTCGAGTTCGCCGAACGTCGACTGGCCGTTCCGGGAGAGCTCCTGGCCTTCGATCGGGTCGGTACCGGAGCCGGCCATGCTCTGGACGTCCGCTCCAGCGGAGAACGCCTTCTCACCCGCACCCGTGATCGCGATGGCCCGGACGTCGTCGTCGGCTTCGAGCGTCGAGATCGCCGCCGAGAGCTCCTCGAGCAGTTCCCCGCTGATCGTGTTCATCCGATGAGGCCGGTCGATAACGACGTGAGCGACCATCTCGCCGGGGTACTCGATGCGGATCGCTTCGAAGTCGGTCGACTCCGCATCGTCGACGTCGTAGAATCCGCCCTCCTCGGCGCGTTCTGCCAGGTAGTTCGCCGGCGCGTACCGCTCGTGTCCGGTTGCCTCGTAGGCTTCCTCGAGGGTCCGGTGGAGCTCCTCGACGCCGTACTCGTCGACGAGTTTGACGGGGCCGTCGGGGAAGCCAGCGCCGAGCTGGGTGGCCTCGTCGATCGATTCGGGCGGTGCGACGTCGCCGCCGATCAGCTTGGCGGTCTCGTTCGCCATCGTCGCCAGCAGGCGCGCCTCGACGAGGTCGGACTGTTCGTCGGAGGGGATCTGGGCACCCTCGCCGTCCTCGTAGTCGTAGAATCCCGTGCCGGTCTTCTTGCCGAGTTCCTCGTTTTCGACTTTCTCCTCGAGCAACGCCGCGGGCTCGTAGGCCTCGCCGAGTACCTCGTGCATGTACTCTAAGACGTGGTAGCTGACGTCGTTGCCGACCTGATCACCGAGTTCGAACGCCCCCATCGGAAGCCCCAACCCGTACTTGGTCGTCGAATCGACCGTCTCGATCGTCGCTTCCTCCTGGTCGACCAGCCAGCAGGCCTCGTTCATAAGCGGGACGAGGATGCGGTTGACGATGAAGCCGGGAGAGTCCTTGTGGACGCGAACCGGCGTCTTCCCGAACTCTTCGGCGAGCGCTTCGGTAAGGTCGAGCGTCTCTTCGGCCGTCTGTGCACCCGAGATGACTTCGACGAGTTGCATCCGGACCGGCGGGTTGAAAAAGTGCATCCCGCAGAACCGCTCGGGGCGTTCCGTGACCTCGGCAAGTTCCGAAACCGAGAGACTCGAGGTGTTCGTCGCGAAGATCGCGTGGTCGGGCGCGACCGACTCGAGTTCCTCGTAAACGTCCTTTTTGATCTCCATCTGTTCGGGAACGGCCTCGATGACGAAGTCCGCGTCCGCGACGGCCTCCTCCATGTCGACGAGTGGCGTAACTCGATCGAGGGCGGCGTCGGCTTCTTCCTGGGTGAGCCGATCCTTTTCGGCGAGTTTGGAAAGCGACCACTCGATCTGCTCGTAGCCGTTCTGGACGAACTCGTCTTTGATGTCGCGCATGTTCACGTCGTAGCCGGCCATCGCGGCGACTTCCGCGATTCCGTGGCCCATGTTCCCGGCACCGAGAACTGCGACGGTGTTGATATCTTCTAACTCCATGGGTGAATATGCAATGGGGAGCCGTTTGAACGTTTCCCTCTCTTATTGTAAAAACTACAATTACGTTCATATCTGGTTACAAAGGTCTTTATCGAGCGATCGATAACGATCGACTATGGAGTTCGGCCTCACCGACGAACAACGACAGATCCGCGAGGAAGTCACGCGGTTCGCCGAAAACGAGATCGTCCCCGTCGCCGAGGAACACGACGTCGAGGAGAGCTACCCCCACGACGTCGTCGACGCGGCCGCCGAGATGGGGCTGACCGGCGCGTACATCCCGATGGAGTACGGCGGTGCCGGCTACTCGATTCTCGATACGGCGATCATCACGGAGGAACTGTTCGCGTACGACCCAGGCATCGCTCTCTGTATCGTCTCGACGTCGTTTGGCTGCGAGGCGATCATGAACTTCGGCACCGAAGACCAGAAAGAACGATTCTTAGAGCCGGTCGCACTGGGCGAGAAGATCTCCGGCGCGGCGATCTCCGAACCGGATACGGGATCGGACGTCTCGTCGGTCTCGACGCGCGCCGAAAAAGACGGCGACGAGTGGGTAATAAACGGGAACAAGATGTGGATCACCAACGGCACCGTCGGTGACTTCTTCGTGGTCCTCTGTGAGACCAATCCCGACGCCGAGGGCCGGTACAACGGCTTCAGCCAGATCGTCGTCGAGTCGGACCGCGACGGCTTCTCCGCCGAGAAGATCACCGGCAAACTCGGCATTCGTGCATCCGACACCGCCGAACTCGTCTTCGACGACGTCCGCGTCCCCGAGGAGAACCTGATCGGCACGAAAGACGCCGCGTTCATGCAACAGATGCAGTTCTTCGACGAGACTCGAACCGCCGTCGCCGCCCAGGGCGTCGGCATCGCCAAAGGGGCCACGCGGGCCGCCCTCGAGTACGCCCAGGACCGCGAGCAGTTCGGGCAGTCGATCTCGGAGTTTCAGGCGATCCAGCACAAACTCGCCGAGATGGCGACGAACACCGAAGCCGCCCGCAACCTGACGTACAAGGCGGCCTGGAACGTCGACCAGGGCGAGGACATCACGAAACTCGCCTCGATGGCCAAGGAGTACGCCTCCCGGATCGCCGTCGACGTCGCCGACGAAGCCGTCCAGATCCACGGCGGTGCCGGCTACGTCAACGACTTCCCCGTCGAACGGTTCTACCGCGACGCGAAGATCACCCAGATCTACGAGGGAACCTCCGAGATCCAGAAGAACATCATCGCCCGCGAGATGCTTGGAAAAGGGTTCTAAGCCGGCTTTCAGTGCGTTACCTCCCGTTTTCCTGTGTTCGACTGGTGTCGAGACGTTAGTTGCTCCGACCGGGTAAATAAACGATATTTTACATTTACTCACTTCGGGAAGCTATCCGCTGTCGGTCACGAGGCAGTGGAATGGCGTCTCGAGTTCAGACAGATCGACAATTTGACGTCGGTCACGACGATCGGTGCGTATACGCTCGAGTGCCATGGGAGCCCAACAGACCGAAACCCGTGACTCGTCGATTCCGTGGCACTCCAGTGCGCTGTACGTCATCCTCTCGAGTTCGCTGATGGGCGTGATGGGCGTTTCACTCGTCAGCCCGGTGTTGCCCTCGTTGCGGCCGGCGTTCGGCGTCTCAGATGCGCAGATCGGGCTGGTCATCACGGCTTACACGCTTCCCGGAATCTTTTTGACGCCGTTCGTCGGGCTCGTCGCCGATCGGATCGGTCGGCGACGCGTCATCGTTCCGCTCCTGTTTACCTTTGGAATCGGTGGTGCAGGCATCGCGTTCGCGACCAGCTTTACCGAACTGCTCGCGTTGCGGTTCGTCCAGGGAGTCGGTGCCAGCGCACTCGTCACGCTCGCAGTCACGCTGATCGGCGACTTCTACGACGGGCCACGCCAAAACGCCGTGATGGGGATCAACTCGAGTATGCTCGGGACCGGTGCGGCCGCGTATCCGTTGATCGGTGGCGCACTCGCTGGAATTCGCTGGAACGCGCCGTTTCTCTTCTTCGGGGTTGGGATACTCGTCGGCGTGTTCGCGGCGATTGCGCTCCCCGAACCGGAGAGTACTCACTCGAGCGACGTCAGAACCTACGTCGGTCGACTGCGGGACGTCGTCGTCCATCCGCAGGCGCTGGCGATCTTTGCCGCGATTTTCGCCATCTTCTTCGTCTTCTACGGTGCGATCCAGACGGCACTCCCGTTGCTTCTCAGCGACGAGTTCGCGCTCAGTTCCGGTGAAATCGGACTGACGCTGGCGATGGTCTCCGTCGCTGGCGCGGTTGTCTCTTCACAGTACGGCCGTATCTCGAACTGGCGGAGCGCGCCCGAACTGATCGCGCTGGGATTCGTCGCCTACGGTGTCAGCCTGCTCGGCGTCTGGATCGCACCGTCTCCCCTGTTCGTCGGTGCGGCGCTTTTGGCGTTCGGGGTGGGTTTTGGCATCGTCATGCCCTCCGTCGATACGACTATCGTCCAGTTCGTCTCCGATCGGCTCCGGGCGGGAATGATGGGGATGCGGACGAGCGTGCTTCGCCTCGGGCAGACGCTCGGTCCAGTCTCGTTTACGTACCTCGCAGAGACTGCGTTTGACTCCCCTATCGACGGATATCGGTGGCTCGTCCTCGGGTTCGGCGTGGTGATCCTCCTTTCCGGTCTGCTGGTCTATCCGCTCCTCCGCAGGTAGAACCTGTCTCGCGCCCATATCATATATCGCAATTACTATTGGTTTGTAGCACCCTCACCGTAGATATGACCGTCGAACGGCTCCAGAACACGAAGCCGACGGTAGAACGATGGAACGAGGTGTTCGAGGCGCTGTCGGCCGAACCGAGGAGACAACTTCTGATGACGCTACTCAACGCGCCGGCCGGTCGGCGCGTGTTACTTCCCGACGCGGCCGTCGGCCCCGCCGAGTCAGTGGACCTGTCCGAACGTCGACTCGAGCTCGCTCACCGACACCTTCCGTTGCTGTCACAACGTGGGTTCGTCGACTGGGCAACGGATCCGTTCTGTGCCCAGCGCGGCGAACGGTTCGACGAAGTCGCGGCGGTCGTCGGGATCGTACACGCAAACGACGAGGATCTTCCGCCCCACCTCGTCGACGGCTATCGGCGACTCGAGGACGAACGCGACGAGTGATACGGTCTGTCGTCAGTCAGTATCGCCTCACCCCGAAAACGGGGCCCGGGTGCGGCGGTGAACAGGGACAGCAATCCGTAGCGGATCGCGCCAGCATCGACGCGTGGTCCGCTACAGCAACAGCGAGACCACCGCCAGGGCGAGAAACAGCAACACGAGCCACTTGGCTATCGACATCGTCAATCCGGCGACGCCGGTTGCACCGAGTGCTCCCGCGACGATTGCGATGACGAAAAACAGCAGTGCAAGTTCGAGCATACTCCGTCGGACGGGCCGAACACGGGAAGGGGTTCGGCCGGAACATGCCGACACCGAATACGGACCCGGACAGCCACACGCCTACTCGTTGAGATGTGAGCGATACCCCTTCGGCTCGAAGCCTCGCCGACAGATCACCCGCTTTCGGCCGACGGTGATCGCGCTGATCTGGTCGTCGTCTTCCATACGCGAAACGACTTTCTCGAGGTGGTCCGTCGACCAGCCGGTTTCCTCGCGGACGGTCGACTGGTCGACTCGACCGCCGCGTTTGACGAGGAGTCGGAGCACCTTGTCCTCGTCCGGAAGTTCGCGCTCGTCGACGCCGTACTCGATTTCCTCGGCGTAGCTGAGCGTTTCGTCGTCCGCATCGTTCTCCATCTGTTCCGCTGTGGGTTCGGTACTGGATCCATCCGCGGTCGTCTCCCCGGTCGATGAACTCGCCCAGAGAGACGAGAGACGGGCCCAAAGTGTGCTGAAGACCATGTATTGATCACCTTACTGAAACGATTCCTGTGGGGACGCAGTTACCTCCACCTTCAGTACTATCATTTATATTTGTGCCGCTGGCATTCGACTCACGGATTCGCTGACGCCGTCGCCCCGGAAGGGCGGCCGCCTTGCGAGGTGCAAGTTGATTATCCATCACAGATGGTATACGTTCACATTGCCCATAATTCGGCTACAGGTGACTGCGAACCCGTCTGACGATCCCGTCGACGTCGTACTCGTCCTCCGCGACGTCGAAGACTCGTTTGTCGTCGACGCGGACGACGAAGACCCCATCGCGTCCCGTCGAGAGCGTGACCGAATCCAGCCGTTCACCGAACGTCGTCAAGAGCACGTGCTGGACGTCTTCCGCGCGCGAGAGATGACCACAGGGAACGCAGTACTCGACGTCGACCGTCGTCATGTTCGACAGTTCGACCGGGACCCACATAGCACTCCGGGTCGAAACGGCACTGTCTGTCGGACGCTGTTTCGACACACCCGTACGCAGCCCCCGACCGTGTCTCTGTCCGGTGTCCCGTCCTCCCGAGAACGCAGGCTGTTCCGGTCACTGAAAACCGCACACGACAGTCCGACGAGGACGCAACGACGTGTGGCCGCACTAGTCCGACACGTCCGCCCTGACGGATCCCCTCATCTCGGTGTACGCCTCCGCGAGCGACTCGAGGATCTCGTGGTGGTTCGTCGAGTGGGGAGGTGCCAGTGGCGAAATGCTGATTCGCCCCTCTGCGACCGCGCGACGATCCGTCCCCGGTGGATCGGGAATGACCTCGGGGTCCATCGAATCCCAGATGTGGTCCGTGAGGTGAATCGTCTCACCATCGCGTTCGGCGTCCATCTCGTAGCGTTTCGACGGGTGTGTAATCTCGACCGGGGCGGGATCCCCCCCGGCGACCGGGACGTTGACGTTCAGGTAGCCTGCGTGCTCGAAGACGCCCGCCTCGAGTGCGTTCTCCGCGAGAAACGTGGTCACTCGCGTCGCCTCGGCGTACTCCTCCTGTCCGAGGTCGGCCTCGTAGACCGGCCCTCGTTCGATCGGGACGTACATTGACGTGGCGATCGCGGGGACGTCGAAAAACGCCGCCTCGACCGCCGCGCCGATCGTTCCGGATCGACCGAGCACGTACTCGCCGAGGTTCGCCCCTCGGTTACAGCCTGCAACGACGAGATCCGGAACGGGCCCCAGTTCGGCAAGTCCGGCGACGACGCAGTCGGCCGGCGTTCCATCCACCGCGTAGCCGAGTTCGTGTTCGACGACATCGACTTCGTGTGAGAGCGACCGTCCCGTAGCACTCTGGTCCTCGAGGGGTGCGACGACCGTCACGTCCGCGACCTCGGCGAGGCTGTTGGAGACCGCGCGGATGCCTGCCGAATCGATACCATCGTCGTTCGTCACGAGCACCTCGAGTGTATCGCCCATATATTGCAGGTCGAAGGCCGAGACGAAAAGCGCACTGCTCGGAACGACGGCGATACGGTGGCGCTCCAAGAATCCGAGCCGATCGGTTAAGCGATCCGATCGACGACCGTCTCCTCGTCGACGACCAGGTTGTACGCCCCTTCGTCGTCGTTCCAGAGCGCGAGTGCGCCCTCGAGCGAACAGAGTTCGCCGTACTCCGCCTCGAGCAACGGCCGGTTGAGCGCCGTCTCGGCGGTGAGCACCGCGTAGTGGTCGATCGATTCGCTTCCGTCGCTTATCTTGAACAGCGGGTTGGCGTTCGGGTCGTCGCTCAACGAGTGGCTGAGCTTCGCCGCGACGAGATCGATCCGGTTGGTGACGTGGCGATCCATCTCGGCCATCTTCGCCCAGTCGCCCGTCTCGAGGGAGAGATCGATCCGCCGGCTCCCGTCCCGGCGCAACAGCGAGTAGGAGTACTGAACGTCGACGTTGACGAACTCGCCCGGCGCGTGTTCGTCGTCGTCCGCAGGCGTCGCCTCGTCGAGACGCCGTTGAAACGACGGTACCTCGAGATCCGGGCCGACGTCGAACGACCAGCCGCGATCCGTCGGCCGCTCGCCGGGCCAGAGACGGACCGTCGGACTGTAGACGGTTACCCTGTCGCCGCCCGCGGACCCGTTACCCGGGCCAGTCCAGAGCTGCTCGTCCTCGAGTTCGCGTTCGACCTCCCGAAGCTGGATGCTGGTGTGTTTGTCCGCCGGTGCCATCGCGAGCACCGTCCCGTCGGGCGCGAGCGTCTCGAGGTACGATCGGAGGACTGCGACGGGCTCCTCGAGTTCGCTCAAGACGTTACACGCGAGCACGAGGTCGAAGCCACCGTCGGGTGCCGTCGGGTCGACCATGTCGCCCTCGGCGACGGCCGCCGGATCGAACGCCTCGGCGGTTGTCCGGTGGATCGTCGTGTGGACGTTTCGATCGGTTTCGGCGAGCAGTTCCGACAGCACGTCCGCGGCCGCGCTCGGCTCGATGGCGTGGTACTCACAGAGCGCATCGTCGGGCAGGTACTCGAAGAGTCCGAGCGCGGGACCGCCGACGCCGGCACCGACGTCGAGGACCCGAAGGCGCTGGCCCAGCAGACCGCGCTCCGCGAGGTCGTCGAGGGCGTACTGAACCGCGGCGTAGTACCCCGGCAGGTGGTAGATCGCGTACCCCGCGGCGACGTCGTCGTCGTACTCGACCGGACGCCCCTCGAGGTAGTCCGCCTTGAACCGCCGGATCGTCGACCGCAACAGGTCGCCGCTCCCGCCGTCGTACCAGCGCGGGCCGTAGCGGTCGGCAAGCAGGTCCTCGAGTCGCCGTTCGTAGTCGGCGGGGAACGCCCGGATCGCCCTCTCGAGCGGGGCGACCGGCTCGTCGTCGACGGGGACGAACGTCCCGTCATCACGTTCGATCAACTCGAGGTCGACTGCCTCCTCGCGGAGCGTCTGGCGGACGACCGCTGGATGGGGGTTCCCCTCAACGTACTCGCAGATCTCCTCGGGGTCGACCGGCCGAACGTTTCGGAGGTACTTCGCGTTCGATCTGATCGACTCGCGGCGATCGGTCATTCGGTCTCACCGACCGTGGGTTCGTCCGTCGATCCATCCTCGTCGTCCGTCGACCCATCTTCGCCGTCCAGCGGCTCGCCGTCGTGCCAGCGACTCGACGCCTCGCGATACAATACCTCGAGTTCGCCGTGATCGGCCGTCGCGATCTCGGATGCGGCGTCGGCGACCGCGTCGGCACCGTCGAACGTGTACTGGATGTCGGCATACACTCGTGGTGTTCCCGCTGTCACCTGTTGGGCCAGCGCCCGGAGTTGTTCGTAGACCGGCGTTTCGAACCCGTCGGGAACCGACTCGGCAGCCAGCGCGAACGAGAGCACTGCGGCGTGTGCCGACGCCTGAACCGTCTCCATCGCCTCGTCGTGTTCGGTCGCCGTCGTCTCGAGCAGGTCGTTTCCGCGCTCGGCGAGCGCCTCGAGGAGAGTGTCGGTCGTCGGCCCTGACCGATCGCTGACGACGGCGATCGAACCTGGCGCGCGTTCGGGTGCGAAAAGGGGGTGGAGGCTGAGGCGTTCGCTGTCGGGTGCGTGTTCCGCCATCGCCTCGAGTGGCGGTCCCATCACGCCGGAGACGTCGACGAGTGCTCGCTTCGCTCGCGGCGCGTGCTCGGCGACCGCGTCGGCGACGTGAGCCATCGGCACCGCGAGACAGACGACGTCGTATCTCGAATCGCCGTCGAGGTCCGCGACTGTTCCCCCAACTGCGTCGGCGGCCGCGCCAGCCGCATCGGCGTCGACGTCGGCGAACGCGACCGGATCGTCGATCGCACCGCCGAACCACGTCCCCATCGAACCCGCGCCGACGATCAGTACGTCCATCGGCTGTTCGTATCCACCGGCGTCGCAAAAGCAGTTCGGTCGATCGCCCGACGTTTCTCGATCGAACCGATCGACGGCGCTGGCGCTCCGGAATCGTGGCTCTCAGAAAAACGGTCAGCGTAGGCGACTTACTGGTCCTCGAGGGCGTCGGCGATTCGCTTGAGAGCGCGAGTCTGATCGCGCATCTCGTCGCGAAGCTGGCGCACTTCACGGACGAGTTCCTCGTTGCTCTCCTCGCCGCGACCGCCCGGTCCGCCGGGGCCGGCACCGGGGGCGCCACCCGGTCCGCCGCCCATCATGCCACCCATCATCTGGGCGAACGGATTACCGCCCATACCGCCGGGGCCGCCGCCACCGCCGCCGAACGGACTCTCCGGTGGCTCACCTTCGCCTTCGCCCTCCTCCGCACGCTTTTCCCGAATCTCTTCGACTCGCTCGCGGAACGATTTCTCCTCGCCCTCGCTTTCGTCCGTGTCGCCGTTGGAATCGGGTTCGTCCGACATACTCCCGGCTTCTCTACCTGCGGGGAAAAGGGTTGCCATGTCGAACCTCACTCCGCCCCGAAGTGGCGTTCTCGAGCGAACACCGACGGCTTCCCGGCGTTCGGCTAACCACCTATCAGACTCCACTGACCTCCGCTCGTACGATTTACCGTCACGATCTCCAGGCGCCCCCGCCCCAGGAGTTGCCGCTGGGTCGGCACTGACGGGAAGGAAACCGACCGTATCAGGTTGCAACGATTACGCCCGAGAGGGTCTGAAACTTGGACACGAACGCGATCCGAACCGCCGGTCCGTTCGAGGTTCGAACCTAAACCGTCATAACGCTCGAGTCGAACGCATACACGAACGATGAACGAGCCAGGCATCCAGTCGTTGATGGACCAGGCGACCCTCGACCGACGGGTTCGAGACGGACAAACGCCGTCGTGGGTCGCAGACCACTGGCGCTCGTTCGAAGCCGGACTTCTCGGCGATCGAAACGGCTCGCCGTTCCCCTGCTTTTTCGGCGCCGAATCCGTCCAACACGGCGATCCACTCTACACTGCGGTGCCGTCGATGAGCGACCCCGACGCGCTGTTGAGTCTTCGCGACCGCATCCTCGAGTACCTCGACGTCTATCAGGACCACGCCGACAAGGCCTCGCTGGTGACGTTCTTCAAACCCCCCGAGCGACCGCTCTCCGAACGCGAGTATCACGACGCGCTCTGGCACGTCCTGCAGACGTTACATCTCCACGACCCCGAGCCCTGGCCGGCGGACATTCCGACCGACCCCGACGACCCCTACTGGGAGTTCTGTCTCGGCGGCGAACCCATGTTTCCCACGTGTCGCGCTCCGTTCTACGAGAACCGCAAGAGTCGATACTGCCCCATCGCTCTCGAGATCACGTTCCAGCCCCGCGAGCTGTTCGAACGCCTCGACGTGACCGCCGACACCGACGCCGGACAGCGCGCCCGCGGGGTCATCCAGGACCGCCTCGAGGAGTACGACGGCGTCTGCCCCCACGCCGACCTCGGCGACTGGGGTGTCGAGGGCGACCGCGAGTGGCCCCAGTACATGCTCTCGGCGGACGACCAGCAAGCGCCGTCCGAGTGTCCGGTCACGATCACGCGCGAGCATCCGAAACCCGCCGCGAGACTGCCGTAGCCCGCCGCGAGACTGCCGTAGCCCGATCCACTTTCGGTGCTATCCGTCCCGTTCGAACGCCGCCGTCGCCGACTCGACCACGAGATCGGCCTTCTCGGCGTAAGCGAGCGTGTAGTAATCGCGCTCCTCGAGTTCCGAGGGATCGTCGGTGACGGCCGTCTCGCCCTGTTCCATGAACAGCCGACGGCCGTAGGTGACGTCGTAGCCGGCCGCGACGAGGCCTTCGTGGGTGGCTGGGACGTCAGTGACCTTGAAGAGGATCATCCGATCCGGCCCCGCAGGGCTCGCGCCGTCGGCCGCCTCGCGAAGGGAGAGCCCCGCGCCGGCTTCGACCTCGACGCCGAGTGCGGTCGCAAACGCCGTCATCGCGCTCACGCCGGGGACGACCTCGAGGTCGACGTCCGGATGAAACGCCTCGAGCGTCCGCCGGAGGTGGCCGAACGTCGAGTAGACGTTCGGGTCGCCCAGCGTGACGAACGCGACGTCACCCTCCGTCGCCCGCGGGGCGACTTCCGCGGCGGCCGCCTTCCAGGCTTCCCGCAGTTTCTGTTCGTCTTTCGTCATCGGGAAGTCGAGATCGCCGATCTTCGATTCGTCGACGTGCTCGAGGGCGACCGACCGGGAGAGCCGACCCGGGGAGTAGACCACGTCCGCGTGCTCGAGGACGCGTTTGCCACGAACCGTCACGAGATCCGCTTCGCCGGGACCGAGTCCAACGCCGTACAGTGTCATCGGTTTCGCGTTGTCGCGCCGGCGATAACAAGCGTTCGCTCTCCGTCGACTCCCACGAAGAACGGGGCGATCGATACGTCGCGCCGATCAGTACGCGAAGACGCGCCAGAACCACTCACCGAAGCCGGGCGAGCCGAGTTCGTCGGGGCGATCCACGGAGACGTCGGTCTCGTACTCGTAGGCGAGATGGGTGTCGTACTCGTCACCTGGCTCACCCCGGTCGGTCACGTTCATCCGGAGTTCGCCCCGGGAAAACGTCTTCCGGTCGCCGTCGACGGTCATCCGCGCCCACGCCTCGTGGACCTCCGGATCGTCGTACGACTCCTCGAGGCTCCGGTCCTGAATCGCGACGTGGACCTCGTTCGGATCGGTGACCTCGAGCGTGATCTCGTCGTCGTCTTCGGCTACGACGGTCCAGTTTTGGGCCTCCGGCGAGGGTTCGCCGAGCCTCGGGAGACGGTCTTCCTCGGTCATCATCGCGTATCCCGGCAACGGGGCCGGTCGACCGCTGTGCATCAACGCGTTCGTGTGGTACGTGTCGAACCCGTCGAGCGACGTCGATATGTGACGGTTCTCCCTGTCGATCCGGAACTCGTATATCACCTCCTCGTCCGGCGCGGACGCGTTGAGCCAGCGGAACGCGTGGTTCGAGCGGTCCGTGTTGTCGTGAGCGGTCGCGTACAACTCGTCGGGGTCGTCGGGAAGCGGCTCCGGATCGGTATCTACGGGCCGGATCTCGTTTGCCCGAATCGCCCCGGCGGCGACCACGAGCGACGTGACGAGCAAGACGACGATCGCGAGACGAGCCACCGGAACGGACCGGGAAGCGGTGTTCCGTGACGACGGGCGGGACGGCAGGCTCGAGTCAGCGAATCGGTCGAGTACCAGGCCGAGCGCTCCCGCGAGCCACACCGCGCCACCGGCGACGAGGATCGAGAGGCCGAGGGCGATCGGAACGATCTCGGCGTCGACCGGGCCGACCGTGAGTGGGGCGTCCTCGAACCAGCGCACTACGCGATCGATGACGACGAACGCGCCAGCCGTGAAGCCGACGAACGCAAGCGTCCAGGCCGTCGCCGTCGCGAGCGACCGCGGGCCCGACCACGGTGCGGCGATTGCCGTTCGGAACGCGTCGGTGACGCGCACACCGCGTCCGATCTCGGCAACCGCGATCCCTGGAAGGGTCCACGCGACGAGCATTCCGACCCCGATGCCGGCGAACGGGCCGAACGTGACGACGGTGAACGTGAACAGATCACCGTGGCCGGCCCAGTACAGTACGAACCTGATCGGCGTATCGACCACCAGAAAGAGGACGGTCCCGAGGACGACCGCGACCCAGTGACCGACGGTCGCGAGCGCGGCCAGCGCCGCCAGTCGTCCCGCGATTTCGCCGTCCCACCCGCGTCCGGCGACGTCGTCTTCGGCCCTGGCTTTCTTCCCCGTGATCGCATCCCGTGCCGTCGAGGAGACGGCCGCGAGGCCGAAGACGGCGAAGACCGGCGGCCAGAGGACGACCGCGCCAGCGAGCCAGACGTCGCCGAAATAGAGGTCGAGAAAGTCGACGAGCGCGATTCGGACGCCCCCCTCGAGGGCCGCGACGAGCGCCGTGACGGCGACGAGTCGACGGTTCGATGTTGTCCGCGAGAGAACAGCCCTGAACGAAGACACGATCAATACTCGAGAGTGACTCGATATAAATTATTCGACAGTGTGTGAGAATAATCGCCGGAACGGGATCGCTGGCGGCGGACCGATACCCGACCCCGATGTACCAGTCGGCGGGACGGGTATGGTTGGCAGGCCGGTCATCGATTCGGCGAGACCGTTTCGAGGAACCGATCGAACGCTCCGCTCTCGGCGTGGATGTGAACGTAGGTGCCCAGAGAGTCGTACTCGGTCAGTCCGTCGTGGTCGCCGTCGATGCCGCTCCCGCGGACGGTTTCGAAGGCAAAGCGGGCGTCCGCGTCGACGTCGGCGCTCGAGTAGTGAAACTCGTGTCCCCGGATTCGCTCTCCGGCTGTGGCCGTGAGTGTGCCGTTCACCGCCTCGAGTTCGACGTGATCGAGCGCCTGGTACCCGTCGTGCATGGTCACGTCCGCCGGCAGGATCCCGGCCATCTCGTACCGATCGCCCGCCGCCGTCGTCAGCGACTCGCTCATCGCCATCAGACCGCCACACTCCCCCAGCACGGGTAGTCCGTCGCTCGCGAGGTCCGCGAGTTCCGAGAGCGTTCCGGACGACTCGAGTTCCGCGGCGTGGAGTTCCGGGTAGCCGCCGG
This sequence comes from Natrialba sp. INN-245, assembly GCF_009807105.1. Taxonomy (NCBI): domain Archaea; kingdom Methanobacteriati; phylum Methanobacteriota; class Halobacteria; order Halobacteriales; family Natrialbaceae; genus Natrialba; species Natrialba sp. INN-245. The sequence goes on from NZ_WUBV01000017.1 coordinate 268,641, forward strand.
GCAGGTAGACGGCGTCGCAGTCGGGAACCTCCTCGCCCGCGACGGGCGAGAACGTCACTACCTCGCCGCGCTCACGGAACCGTTCGATCGTCGCCGGATACCGAAAGGCGAAGGCGGCGTCGCTGGCGACGGCGATCCGCGGCTCGGTCGATGGTAGATTGGCGGCCGGGTGATTGCCCTTGGCGGCCGGTTCGGGTGGCTCGCGGGCGACAGCCGCCAGCCGCTCAGCCTCGAGCGTTTCGGCCGCTTCGCGGAGCGCCTCCCGCGGCAGCGCCGCCTCCTCCCCCATCTCGAGTCCGAGGTGTCGGTCCGGAATCTCGAGGTCGGCGTTCGGCGGAATTCGGCCGAAGTACGCGAGGTCATCGGGAAGCGCCTCGCGGATTCCCGCCTCGTGGCGGCCGCCGTGGGCGCGCTGGGCGACGATCCCCGCAACGTCGACCTCTCGGCCGATCGCGTCGGCGTACTCGCGAAAGCCCAACGCCGTCGCCGCGACGCTTTCCATCCCTGCTTTGGCGTCGACGACGAGGACGACCGGCAGGTCGAGTGCCTCAGCAACCATCGCGGTGCTCGAGCCGTCACCGTCGTACAGTCCCATGACACCCTCGACGACGCAGACGTCGCCTTCGCCGCGATGGTAGTTTCGGCGCAGACCGTCTTCGCCACAGAGCCACAGGTCGAGCGTTCTCGAGGGGCGTTCCGCGATCGCCTCGTGGTGGCTCGGATCGATGAAGTCCGGCCCCGCTTTCGTCGGCTGGACCGTGTAGCCGGCATCGGACAGCGCCTGGGTGATCGCCAGCGTCGCGACGGTTTTTCCGACGCCCGAACTCACGCCCCCGAGGACGAACCCCTTCATCGTCGCCGCCTCGAGACGCGACCCGCCGCCCCGTTCGGGCCGATCAACTCGCCGTTCTCGCCGCCCCGTCCGCCGGTCGATTCGTCGTTCATCAGTCTAGTTGCGTTCGTACAACCGGACTTGAATCCGTCGGTGGTCGGCGTGGCTCTGTCCATGTCAGGCGTTCGCATATCCACCGACGAACTTAACCGCACCAATCCGTTACAAGCCTTTCCGATTACCATGTCCCCGAACGACGAGACGCTGACCGAACACCACCTCCGTGAGGCGCTTCGCCACCTCGAGTGTGCGCGAAACGGCGACCTCAGAAAGACCAACGACGTCGCCATCGCACAGGTGACGGATACTGTCGCGGCAGTTCTCAGCGAGTACGAGCACGACGAGTAGCAGTACGACTGTTCGACGTCTGTTTTGCAGACCGACACTCGAGACGGAGACAGCGATGGCAGTCGAAGTACGTCTGAACGACCGGATCGAGTCACACGGTTTCTGGCCAGTCGTTTCGGACGCAACCGCGAGCCGTCCTGCGGTCGCGCAGGTATATCGGTACGTCGTTCCGTATCAGTCGGTCCGGTGGACTGGTCGACGAACCGCGAGCACCACCAGATCCGAAAACGGCGTGTCCTCCGTTCCGCTCCCGCCGGCGTGCTCCGCGAGTCCCTCGAGCGTGAACCGGTGGATCTCCTCGTCCGCGAGGGTGAGCTTCTCCAGGACCAGCGCCTCGAGATCCGGATCGGCACCGTTCTCGAGCAGAAAAGCGGCGAGATCGCCGGGCATCCGATCGAACGGGCGCGGAAGGACGAGCAGGTGGCGTTCGCCGACGGCGGTCGCGAGCCGATCCATATCCGCCTCGAGGTCCCCGCTCTTGTGGAGCGTGACGAACTCGGTGTCCTCCATCGGCGTCCGTACACGGCTGGCGGCGACCTGGAGCGAGGAGATGCCGGGGACGACGCGGACCGACCTCGGCTCGTCGCCCCGCCGATCGGCGACGCACTCGACGGCGTTTTCGACCTTCCCGACGAACTGATAGCCCGAGTGATTCGGGTCGCCCATCGCGACGGCGACGCCGGTCTCGCCGTCGGCAACACGCTCGCCGAACGCCGACAGCGCCTCGGCTTCGTCTTTGTACCCACAGGTCAGCAGGTCCGCGTCGGTTCGTTCCTCGACGAACTCGACGACGGTCGAGAAGCCGACGAGGACGTCGGCCTCGCGGATCGCCCGCTCGCCCCGGGGGGTCAGGTACTCGAGGTTTCCCGGGCCGATGCCGACGGCGTGAACGGGATCGTCTCCCTCCTCGAGGTCGACCTCCGGCGACTCGGCTGCGAACGTCGCCGGATCCGGGCCCAACTCGAGGTCGTAGTCGTCGGTCATCGCCTCACCTCCGAGTCGTCGCGACTCGTCCCGCCTTCGACGTGAGGGGGCCACGGGCCAGTTGAGGCTACGTCCATCGATCCAACCCCGTCTGGGTGGCGCTCTCTTCGATCCGCTCGAAGCCGCGTTCGACCTCGTCGGCGTCGACGCTCCACTCGTCGACGACGTACGCCCTCGCCGCCTCGAGGTCCGGGTCGAGGTCCGGATCGAACGCGTAGTCGTCGGTCACGTTCGGGTCCCTGAACAGCGCGCGGACCCGGTCGCCGTACTCGACGTGGTCGCCGCGGGCCTCGAGAACGCTCCAGAGGTCACCGTGTTCGGTGATCGCCGAAATCGCGGTCTTCGGGCCGATGCCGGAGACGCCGTCGTTGAAGTCCGTCCCGATGAGGATCGCCGCGTCGATCAACTGTTCTAAGGTGAGGTCGTGGTGGGCGAGCGTCGCCTCGAGGTCCATGAGTTCCGGATCGCCCTTGCTCGTCAGCTGTCGGAGCGTCAGCGGCGCGCCGAACAGCAGGGCGTCGTAGTCTTCGGAGCCGACGTAGTCGGCGTCGCCGCGCCGGACCATATGCGCCGCCTGCGCCTCTCCCTCCGCGGGGGCCTCGACGACCGGCACGTCGAGCAGTCGGAGGAGTTCCCGGCTGGTCTCCTGGATCTCCGGCGTCAGCCGCTGGGTTCGTGACTCGAGTTGGGCGATCGCGAGTTCGTCACCCTCCTCGCGGGCGACCTCGAGTTGCTCCTCGTACGTTCGGCGCTGTTCGCGGCGGGACTCGATCTCGTCTGCTTTGAGTTCCGAGGGGCCGCCATCGAACACCATCACCGGCACGATATCGTTCTCGAAGAACTTGGGGAGTCCCTGGACGATACCGATCAGATTCGCCACTTCGGTTCCGTCCGCCGTCGTGTACTTCCCGCTCGAGGTCCACTTGACCGTCGTCGTCAGATACCGGTAGAGCCAGTTGTGCGCGTCGACGGCGACGACCCCCTCGACGTCGTCGAAGGGAATCTCCTCGATAACGGCGATGTCGCGTAGTGCGGCGTTTCCCATTGAGAGGGTATTGATGGGACTGGGATTTGAATCGTTGGCTTCCGGATTGACCTCCGATCGGGGGACCGGAACCGCCGTTCGCGGGGAACGAAAACGCCTTTGATAGCGGGATATGTAACGAAAACAATGTATTCGATGACTCGAGCCCTCCGCCTCGACTGCCGCGGAATACTCGCTACCGCCGGCACGGCCCTGGCAGCGGGCTGTCTCGGTTCTGGACGGGCGACCTCGTCGTAGCGCTGGCCTCGTATACGTCTCACTCGGAGACCTCACGATCGCCGATCGAGTCGGGCGGATCGCTTCCGCATCGGGACGCGAGAAACTCCTCCTCTGCGGCCGAGAGCTCCCGTTCACGAAACTTCTCGAGCCCCTGCTGGTAGCGTTCGCGACGCGTTTCGGCTGTGGCTCGAGCGTCGGAGATCGGCGACGGGTACTCGAGCAGCAGTTCGGCGATCCCGGTCGTCTCGCCGGTGTACGCGAAGCCGGTCCGATAGAGCGCCTCGTAGGCGAACGGGTTGTTGACGGCGATCCGGAGCCGGTCGTAGCCCCGCTCGCGCGCTCGGTCACGAACCAGCGAGAGCAATTCGGGTCCGATCCCCTGCCCACGGCGCTCCCGGTCGACGGTGACGTACCGGATCCACAGCGTTCCCTCGTCGGTCCGATCCTCGTTGAACGCCGCCGCCGCGACGATTTCGTCGTCGGCGCGGGCGACCGCCTTCCCCGTGTTCGTCATGACGAACTTGCCGGCGTAGCTAAAGCGCTCGTGGTCGAGTCGGAGTTTTGGGCCGTCGGGCGGCCAGCCGAGTAGGTCGTACTCCACGGTCGCCTCTCGAGTGCCGCCAGCAAAGTAGCCACCGGAGCGAGTGCGATGCTCGAAGACTCGACGACGGTTCCGCCGTCGATGCGTATGCCGGTCGAACGCTTTTGACGCTGTTCGTGGTACGAGTGGTCACTATGAGCACCGAATCCGACACGGCGACCGCGTTCGGGATCAGTAGCCAGCGGGGATGGCCGATCGGCGGAGCACTCGGCGGGGCGATCGGTGCCGCGGCCTTCGGTCTTCTGATGTGGCTGTTCAACCCCGAGGTTCTCACGGCGGCGATCCCCTCGATCTACGGGTTCGAACCCGTTGGCGTCGTCGGCTGGGGGATCCACGTTCTCCACGGAATCGTTCTGGGGATCGTCTTCGGCTTCCTCGTCACGCGCGATTTGATCCTCGGTGCGGTGACGATGAACCCCGAGACCGACGCGCTCTCACAAACCAGCATCAGACTGCGGATCGTCGCCGCCGGCTTCGTCTTCGGACTCGCGATCTGGGCGATCCTCCCGCTGATCGTCCTGCCAGTCTGGCTCGAGACGATCGGAACCGCTGCGGGGGGTGAGTTCCCCGCGATCGCCGTCGAGAGCCTACTCGGTCACCTGCTGTTCGGAACGGTCCTCGGGATCGTCTTCGCGATCTCGATCGACCTGAGCGATCGATCGCCGGACGGCCCGTTCTCCGAGTGAGACGACACGCGAGGGCCAGCAGTTTCGAATCTGACGCTGGTGCAGAAGTCCTCACAGACCCTCTGCTCCCGTATTTCGGCTATACGTCGAATGTAGTTTCGACCCCATCAGCAGTGAGTGTGTCGCGAAATCAACATCTGTTTGTCAACCCCGGAATTCGCCGAGTTAGGCCTTGATTCCTATCTTGGAACAGCGAAAGAATCCCACCGTTTACGGTGGGCGTGAATCGCGTCACTCAACTCCATAATCCACCGCTCGATGGCAGACTGGATATTCCACGCTCATCCATACCATTAAGTTGGATTATCTACATAGGCTATACATGGCGATCGAGGTCACTCGTACCTACGTTGGCTCTCTCCAGAACCAGCGACAGGTCTGTGATGGCCTCGATTCGCTCGGAGAATCCGCCTCGAAGATTTGGAACGTCGCACGCTGGACAGCCGACCGCATCTGGAACGCAACAGGCGAAATCCCAGACGAAAGAACGCTCAAAGCGTACATGAAGAACCAGTCGTGCTGGAAAGATTTGAACGCACAATCCAGTCAGAAAGTCATCGAAGAACTGTCTGACGCTTTTCAGTCGTGGTTCGACCTGCGACACAAGGATGACGAGGCGAATCCACCCGGCTACCGCAAAAACGGCGACACACGACCTAAGAGTACGGTTACGTTCAAAGCAGACGGGTTCAAACACGACCCCGAGAACAACCGCGTCCGACTCTCGAAAGGCTCCAACCTCAAAGAAAACTGGTCGGACTTCATCCTCTGTGAGTACCAGACCCGGCCCGACATTGACCTTTCAGAGGTCAATAGGGTGCAGAACGTTCGGGCGGTCTGGAACGGTAACGAGTGGGAACTGCACTTCGTCTGCAAAGTCGAACTCGAAACCAACGACTCCGCAGGCGACGGCGTTGCTGGAATCGACCTCGGCATCACGAACATCGCCACGGTCGCCTTCCCCGACGAATACGTGCTGTACCCCGGGCACTTGCTCAAAGAAGACAGGCACTACTTCAGCCGAGCAGAGTACGAGACTGAGGGTGAGAACGGCCCGTCAGAGAAGTCGATGTGGGCACGTCAGAAGCTCGCAGACCGCGAGACGCACTTCTACCACGTCCTCACGGACACGATCATCACCGAGTGTGTGGAACGTGGTGTCGGCACGCTTGCCGTGAGTTGGCCTGAGGACGTACATGAGTCAGACTGGGGCAAGACCGGCAACAAGAAGTTGCACTCGTGGGCGTTCGATCGCATCTACCAGTACCTCGAATACAAAGGGAAGGTTCGTGGTGTCGAGGTACTGAAAGAGAACGAGTGGGAGACCTCGAAGATGTGTTCGGCGTGTGGTGACGACACGAAGTCGAACCGTGTCGAACGTGGCCTGTACGTTTGTTCGTCGTGCGAGTTGGTCGGGAATGCGGATTGTAACGGGGCGGAGAACATGCGCCAGAAGATAACTCCGAGTCCTCACGGCGAGGATAGGAGTAACGGCTGTGTGGCTCAGCCATCGATACACCTGTTCGACCGCGAGAGCGGGACGTTCAACACGAGAGAACAGGTCGTATCGTAGACCGGCAAATATCCCAACTGCAGTACGGGAAGCTCCGGCGTTCACGCCGGAGAGGATGTCACTCTGCACTACCGTCTCCCCGATTAGAAGAAGAGGATGGGGGAGGGGGAAGCAGTTTCAAGGTACAATGTATGTACAGGTGGTCGATGTGGGAACGACACGGATCACCTTCCGGCTTCCGGAAGAACTCCTGGAAAACGCGGACATCGCAGCCGAAATAACGCATACGAACAGGACCGAGATCGTCAAAGAAGCGCTCCAAGAATCGACGCCGAACGACACAGATTCAACGGTCGTTTCGCCGGTCATCCCGCCTCAGTATTGTATTTTGCCTCGTCAGCGTTCCTGGTTTCCTCGACTGGAAACATCATATAGGATATTATAAATATCGGTGTCGTGAGATCAGGGCTTACATCGATAATACGTACCATCCGATCTACCGTTGTTTTCAGTCGGTCACGAACTCTCGTCGCTACGGGGGAGGCCCCAGTGCTCGTTTCGAACGATAACTCGAACGTAGAGGCATAGTACGAATCGTTGATCTTAATTTCTCGACCGGCGACGAGCTCGAGGGCATGACGCCTCATGCGGATCGTGAGCGATTGCTGGGGTTCATCGGGAGACACAGGATGGACCGTCACTGGGAGATATACGTCGCGATAGGCGACGAATCCTAAAACTCCGTCTCGGGATCGTACCGAGCCCGGATGATCCTCGGCAGTCGCGTTCGCGTCACTTCCCACAGTAGTCCGACGGGAGTGTCTTCCAGAAAGTCGACACCCTGGTACCGGTAGTCGCTCTCCGGCGAGGCCCGCTGCTGAAAGTGGTCGAACGGGATGTCTGATTCCTCCGGATGCGGTTGTCGATGCCAGCCGCAATCGTAGCCCAACGACTCGACGTAGTGGAATTTGAACTGGTCGTCGATCCCGGGCGGATGCGTCCACCAGTTGATCTCGAGTCTGGCTTCGTCCGCGCCGACGAGCCCATCGACCAGGATCTGCGTATCGAAGCGAGCGACGAGTTTCCGGTCTTTCTGGTCGCGTGTCGGTCTGACGATTACCGTCTCGGTCGCGGGATGGTGGTTCAGATTAACGCGTAACTGCTCGAAGATCCGACCACGACGACCGGAGAGCCAGATCGGGTCGGATCCGCCATCTGCCAGCAAAGCGCCGAGAGACATTTATACAGCAGAATCTACCGGCGGTTGGTAGTGCTCGCTGAATTTCTCGTATCGCTCGAGCGCTTCCTCTGCTATCGAGACCATGTGCGAGTGTGAGTCCCACTCAGAAGCCTTTTTGAAGTACTCCCGTGCCTCCGTCGAGGAGGTGTCTTCGGCCGTCGCGAGTTTCCGCAGTTCGTCTGGGCTCTCGATACCGTAGGTATCCCTGAGTTCCTCGATGTCCTCCTTTGCGGTGACCGCTATCGTCTCGATCTCGTCGCGAGTATGTTCCTCAATCAGTTGTGACACTTCTTTGAACCGCTGGTACGCGGCATCGGGATAGTACGTCTTCGCACCTCTCTGTTCGACTGCACTTAGGACATGCAGATCGACCAACCGCTCGAGGTGACTCCGTGCCGTCGTCGGTGATACCTCGGCTTGCTCCGCAATCCAGTCCGCCGTCCGCGGTTGTTCGAGTGTCAACGCGACCGAAATCACGCGGTCGACTCCCGGCATCTCGTCCGTCCATTCGTCGGTGTGTTCCGCCTCGTCCCCGATCTCGATCGCTTCGGGTGGTGCCAGAGATTCGTCGTCAGCCATATTCTAATCTATTATTTGCCCTCGAGAACAATAACCTTGTTTGTCAACTAATTATATGGCCATATGCGCTTTTGAATGCCAACCACTCGCGGTACTGTGTCGGCGAACCCTGTTTATGCGACTGTCACACCCATCTATTCGATTTCGATAAAGCGTAGCGAGGCAGTACGCCCGCTGACGAGTATACGATTTCTGCTGCTCACGAAGTTGCTCGCCGCAGCAATGCGCGGACCGGGATTTGAACCACGCCTGAGAACCTGCTCACTTCGTTCGCAGAACCTCAGTCTGATTCAAATCCCTCTGCGATATTTCACGCTCACGAAGTTGCTCGCGTGGAAATATGCGCGGACCGGGATTTGAACCCGGGCCATGAGCTTGGAAGGCTCAGGTCCTACCACTAGACCATCCGCGCTCGGTATCCGATTTCGGCTCCACGTTTAAGGCTCTTCCTTTTCGACTCGAGTGTGAGTGGACTCGAGTCGAGCGGTTTTCGGTCGGTCGGACCGTCAGGTCGCGGAACTACTCGCTCGAGCCGGCGACCGTCGCGTAACAGTTCCCACTCGAGAGCTCCCACTCGCGGATCTCGAGGTTGCTCTCGAGGAGATCGCGTTCGAACTCTTCGGGTGCGTAGATGTGATAGAAGCGGTCGACCGTGGTGCCGCCGGGGAGCGTCCACTCGACGGTCGTATCGAAGCCGTCGGTCTCGTCGAAGCGGTCGTGGGCTGTCGACCACGCGCTGACGAGGGTCCGGCCGCCGGGTGCGAGCACGCGAGCGAGTTCGTCGAGACTTGCCACGCGCGTCTCTCGAGTCGGGAGGTGGTGGAGCGTCGCGACGTAGACGCCGACAGCGACGGAGTCGGCGGCCAGCGGGAGCGACGCCGCGTCGGCCTGACAGAGGGCGACGTCGAACCCCCGGTCGGTCGCGCGGTCCCGGCCGGTCTCGAGCAGCCCGCGGCTGACGTCGACGCCGAGGACGGACTCGAGACCGGCGTCGGCGAGCAACTCCGCGTGTCGGCAGTTACCACAGCCGAGGTCGAGACCGACGCCATCGGTCGAGTGGTCGGCGTGCTCGCCGACGAACGCCTCGACCTCGGGCCAGGCGTACTCGCGCGTAGACGCGAAGTGGGTCGCGATCCGGTCGTAGGTGTCGCGAACGTCGGCCCGTCGTGTTCGCTCGCCGTCCTCGTCGGCCATCGTCGGTGATCCGCGGTCGACTCGCAAAAAGCGTTCGACTGCGGGCGGCCCACCGCGTCCACACCGGAAACGACGTCATACGGATTGCTGTAACGTTTTACCGCCAAAACCGCAGACGGGTCGCGGTTTCGGTGGTAACGATTTACAGCAAACCGTATCAGAGTTCGACGCGTTCACACCACGAGCACGAACAGCGCGAGCGCGAGTGAGATCATGATCGCCGCGTGTTTCGCTCCCGCCTTCACGTCACCGGTGCTCAACTGACCCGCGATCAGCCCGGAGAGTAACCCTTGGACCAGTGCCGCGTGATAAAACAACATCCCGTAGGCATCGGCTGCACCCTCCGAGAAGCCACTGAACGAACCTGCAGCACCACCGTTGCCCACGTCGGCCCCTTCCGTCGGGAGGTTCGGTAACAGGTACGCGCCGAGTACCGCGATGATAAACAGGAAGACGAGAAACGAGACGTAGACGACGACCATGTACTCGACCATCGCCTGGGCGCGTTCGCGCTCGAGGCGGCGATCCGCCGCGGCCTGTCTGGCGGCGATTCGAAGCACTGTGGCGAGATTCCCGCTTGCGTTCATCGATTCGGTCAGCAGGGTGACGACGCGGGAGACCGAACGCGTCCGGACGCGCCCCTCGAACCGGTGGAGTGCGGTCTCGAGGTCAGCCCCCCACTGGACGTCCGTCCAGACGTGCTCGAGTTCCGCGCTGAGCGGGCCGAGTTCCGACTCGCGGACGTGGCCGATAGCCGAGACGATCGACATCCCGGCCTCGTTGACGCTGGCGAGGCGATCGAGCAGGTCGGGAACCGCCGCCTCGATCGCCCGGATCCGTCGGCGGTGGAGTTCGTAGGCGATCGCGAACGGGACGAGGACGACCAGCAACCCGAGTGCGACCGTGTCGTCGATCGCCGCCGGGTCGAACCCGCCATCGCCCGCGGTAGACCGAAGCTGCCAGCCGATCGCGCCGGCGGCGACGGGAACGGTGATCGCGAGCGTTCGAATCGGGCGCTCTATCAACGAACCAATCGGATCGCCGAACCGTTCGCGGAGCGATCGAAGCCGGCGATAGTGGCCGAGCCGGTCGAGGTTCGTTCGCACGGTCTCGGATCCATCGGAACCGCCGTGAGCAGCGCCGGGCGAAGAACCAACGACGCCGCCGTCGGCTTTCGCCCGGTGTCCGGGGCCGGCGAGTTCGGCCTCCGTACGTGAGCAACTGTCCGGCGCGTCGGTGCCGGGAACGATCGCGTCGGTGACCATACTCAAGTAGACGATAAACGCGAGGTTGCCAAGCGGCAGGATCAGGTAGATCAGTGCCTGCAGCGGGTCCAGGGTGTCGCCGACGGCGATGCCGATGACGACGAGTATCGTGATGAGAAACAGCGGCCCAGCGACGAGTACCGTGACGTACGCCTCAGCCAGCGTGCTGAGCGTCTCGAGCGTGCTCTCTTGTTGGGCTTCGGCTTCGTCCTGAAAGTCGTGGTACTGACGTTCGAGGAACTCGGAGAGGTTGTGACCACTCTGCATCACGCTGACGAGGTTCTCGGTGAACTCGCTGAACTGAGTGCTCGGCGACCGCCGTCCCATCGTCTGCAAGGCGGTGACGACGTCGGTGCCGAACGTGTCCATGTGGCGGACGGCGACGTCGAACTCGGCGGCGGCTTCGCCGTACGTCTCCTGGTGGCGGGCGACGATTCGAACGACCGTGGGAAACGACATGCCGCTTCTCGAGAGCGCGTAGATAAACGAGACCGTGGTCGGGAGCGCCGTCTCGATTCGCTGGGCGCGGGCGTCGGCGACGTAGCTGGGGTACCACCAGCGAAGCCAGTACGTTCCGGTGCCAGCGAGCGTGCCGACCGTGAGGCAGGCGAGGACGACCAGGCCGAACAGCTCGACCGGCGACAGCGCTGGCAGACCGCCGAGGCTCGCGAGGAACTCGAGGGCACCGGGCAACGCCTCGCGCATCGTCTCGGGGTCGATCGCGAGGACGAGCAAGAGGAGCCAGATGGCGTAGATGCCGACGATCGAGCCGACGACGGCGAGCACCGCGGCGTACAGCATCGTTTTCGAGCCGTACTCTCTGTAGGTCGTCGGAAACTGCGCCGCCCGGAGCGCCGACTGCCTCGACGGATGCTCGCGTTTGAACTCGTCGATATATCGGCCGAACAGGCGAACCGAAGTTCGGGTAAGCAGGCGGTCGACACGCGCGTGAAACTGGGAGAGAACGATCGGGACCAGACAACACAGCGCAATCGCGAGCGGAACGACGGTCACGTACTCCATGGCGGTCAACGACGCTCGCTCCCGACCGGTGAGTGACTCTCTCCGTCACGCTCGAGTCGCTCGTCACGCTCGCGTTCAGACTGGCCCTGGTGCTCGCGTTTGGGCTGGTCCGGCTGTTCATGTTTAGTCGTTCCCTCGCGCTCCTCGAGTGGCGCGTCGTGATCCGCGCCATCGAATGCCCCCTCGGCACTCTCGTCCGCCCGGCTGTTTTGGGTAGGGGGCCCGTCGCGGTCGTCCGCGTCGTCGGCCGCCGCGGGATCGTCGACGCCGAGTCGCTCGAGAACGCTCTCCCGGTCGGCGTAGTACTCGTTGACGAGGGCGGTAAACCGACGGTAATCGGAGATGCCGTTTTCCTGCAGATACTCGAGAAAGCGCTCGCGGTTTCGTAACTCAGACAATAGTTCGGTTCGGCTCCAGCCTCGTTCGTCGCGAATCTCCGCTAAGAGCTGGCTCCCCTTCGACTGGAAGGTATCCGTGTCGCCGTCCCAGGTGTACGCAGGTGAGTAGTCGAGTTCGCCTGTCCGCTGGTCGATGCCCTCGATCTCCGCGAGCACCTTGTTTCGGCGGACCCGTCCGTCCTCAAGGCGGGTGAGCGTCTGGATCGAGAGTACGTCGAGGCTTTGGACCATCGGCCGCGGGACGTTGATGGGCTCGTTCTCGAGTCGGTTGATCACCGTCTGGACGGAGTCGGCGTGCATCGTCGAGTAGGTGGTGTGCCCGGTGTTCATCGCCTGGAAGAGCGTGATCGCCTCCTCGCCGCGAACCTCACCGACGACGATGTACTCCGGACGGTGACGGAGTGCGGACCGCAACAGGTCGTACATCGTCACCTGTTTCCCCTCGTGGGTGCTCTCGCGCGTGACCGAGGAGAGCCAGTTGTCGTGATAGAGCTGGAGCTCGCGGGTGTCCTCGATCGTCAACACTTTCGATCGCGGCGGGATGAACATCGAGATGGCGTTCATGCTCGTCGTCTTGCCCGAAGCGGTCCCGCCGGCGAAGATCAGGCTCCGGTTGTGCTCGATGACGAGCCAGAGGTACGCCATCTGCTCGACGCTGAACGTGCCGTACTCGATCAGATCGATCGGAGTAAACGGCTCGTCGGCGTACTTGCGGACGGTAAACGCCGACCCTCGTGGGGTAACCTCTTCGCCGAGTGCGAGTTCGGCCCGCGAGCCGTCTGGCAAGGTCGTCTCGACCATCGGATCCCCGATCGAGATGTGGCGACCGGAGTGTTGGGCGAGTCGGACGACGAACTGGTCGAGTGCTGCCTTCTCGAAGGAGACGTTCGTCTCGATGTCGGTGTACTCGTCGTGGTAGACGAAAATCGGGAGTCCGTAGCCGTCACACGAGATATCTTCGACGTGGTGATCGTGCATGATCGGATCGAGACGGCCATAGCCACGAAAGTCGCGATAGAGGTAGTAAAACAACCGATAGAGCGATCGCGTATCGATCTCCGCACCGTAGCGCTCGAGGTACTCACAGATCGTGTCGGCCAGTAACGTCTCGACGTCCTCGTGATCGTCCTCTCGGTAGAGAAGTGGGTCTCGAACGTCCTCGAACAGCGTCTCGAGTATCGCCCGCTCGTCGGCCCGAAGCGTCGGCTCGATCACGTCGTACCGGTGGTGGTTCGCTTCCGGATCGTACCCGATCGAGACGAACGAAAACGGCGCGTTGACCCAGTAGCGTTCGACCTCGTCTAGACCGTCGATACCGTCGAACTCGAGGAGCGGCCCGTGGGTCGATGGCTCGTATTCGACGAACTCGACTTGCGATCCGCGAAGCGTCTCGACGAGTCGCCGAACCGTTCGGCGAACGGCTCCAACTGTCGACGCTGATTTCGCAGTTCGTTCGGACATCGATCTCTCGAGGACCAACTCGGTTCTATCCAGTCTCGGGTCGGCCGGCCCTTAAATCGGTTGGCCGTGTGGAAACTCGCAAACGACGAACGGGTTCGGGAGATCGGTTAGATTGTCGACGTATCGTGCGTTACGTTCATACGGTGGGAGCGCTAACCGACTGGTACGGAATGAGGCGCGAGCATTTCACGTTAACTGTCAGCAATATCGACTGGGTCGAAACCGGCGACGAACCGAGCAAACCCTCGGTAACTATTGACTTTACCGGCCCGGCGACGATGCTCCGTGAGCGCCTTACTGGCCCCGACGGCGATGCGCTCGAGGCGGCCGAAACCGACGTTGCCCTCCGACTACAGGAGCCGTTGGAGGCGGACGCGTCTGGCGTGGTAAGTGTGACGAACCGGATCACGGGGGAGTTCATCCTCGAACTCAACGAGGAGGCCGAGGACGTCTTGCAATTTATTCGGGCCGCACGCGGATACGGCGAAGACGCCTCCGACGACGAGGGACGGTACGATGTGGAGATTAGCCTCGAGGGCGACCACTTCGTTACCTACGACAAACGGACGTTCCTGGTGTACGACGACGAAGGGAACCTCCTCCGACAGCACAGCTTGATTCCGTCGGGCGTCGAGTTGTAACGTCTCACCGCCGCGTCAAACTGTCACTCCCGGCCGCCGGGAACGGACCGGCAATTATAAGTGTTTTAGGCACCCCTAAATCGAATGTGCGCCGGCAGACGCCGGGGGCTCGACAATGGCGAACGGACAACTACTCACGACGACGGACGACCCTGCTCGAGAATCAGATTCGACGTCCGGCGATGTCGTTCTCGAACTCGATAACGTCGCGAAACAGTTCGGAACCGAAGACGTCATCTCAGGTCTCTCCCTGTCGGTTCGTGACGGAGAAATTCTGACGCTGCTTGGTCCGTCCGGCTGTGGAAAGACGACGACACTCCGGTTGATCGCCGGTCTCGAGCGACCCAGCGCGGGTCACATCCGGTTGGACGATAGCGCCGTCGCGGGCGAGGGACGGTTCGTTCCGCCCGAGGAACGCGGTGTCGGCGTCGTCTTCCAGGAGTTCGCGCTCTTCCCCCATCTCACCGCACGCGAGAACGTCGCCTTCGGCCTGCAGAAGTGGACTGACGAGCAACGCGACGCACGCGTCGAGGAACTGCTCGAGTTGGTCGGTCTCGAGAGCCACGGGGAACATTATCCCGAAGAGCTCTCGGGTGGGCAACAACAGCGGATCGCGCTCGCCAGATCGCTCGCACCCGAACCCGAGATGCTGTTGCTCGACGAACCGTTTTCCAACCTCGACGTCGATCTCCGCGTCGAGATGCGCGAGGAGGTTCGCCGAATCATCAAGGAGGCAGGCGTCACCGCAATTTCGGTCACGCACGACCAGGAGGAGGCGCTGTCTATCTCCGACCGCGTCGCCGTCATGTACGACGGCACACTCGAGCAGGTCGATACGCCCGAACGCGTCTTCCAAGACCCCAAATCGCGGTTCGTCGCCGGGTTTCTCGGACACGCAAGTTTCCTCTCGGGTTCAGTCCACGGCGACCACGTCGATACCGCCCTCGGTCGCGTGCTCCGTGATGACGTCAACGGCCTCGCTCACCAGTACGACGGAACGGATATCGATCTGCTCGTTCGACCGGACGACGTTACCGCCTATCCGTCGAACGCAGCGGAAGCCAACGGCCGCGTGGTCTACCGCAGATACCTCGGTCCGACAGTTCTCTACCGCGTCGAACTCGACTCCGGCGAGACGATCGAGTGTATGCACAACCACTCCGATCGGATCGACCTCGACGAGCGCGTCGCGGTTCGCGTCACGGCCGACCACGAACTTGCCTGGTTCCCGGTCGGCCAGCGCGACGGCGAGACACAGGTTGCCGCCGACTGATCGGGGCCGATTGCCGACGAGAACGCCAGCCGGTTCCCCGGATTGCCGAAACTGATTGCTGGGTACACCCGAGTCGATTGCCCGCCGGTAGTGAGAGACGGGTGCACACAATCCTTAAGCCGAAACCGTTCGTACGCACGTCCATGCACAAGGACGAACTTCTCGAGTTACACGAAGAACTCGTCGTCATCATGGAGTACTTCGCTGACCGCGAGGAAGTCGACGAGGAACTGTTCGAACCGTACCGCCAGCTGGACGTCGACCCTTCCCACGTCCACAAATCGAAGAGCGAACACAAACACGCCGTCTTCGTCCTCGGAAACGCGCTCGCGTCGGCGATGAGCAAAGACGAGTTCTCGAGTGCGGGTCGAATCGGCAAGCGGATGAAAGAACTCGCCGAAGATGCGGAGTCGAAAATCTAGGCGAAACGTATTTGTCCTGCTTCCCGCTTGTTAAACTATGCACTCGCGCACGAAAAAGCGCGTCGAGCAATGGGACTCTCGCTCGTTTAGTGGGGGTTACGACGGCCTTTCTGATCTCGCTGACGACGGGTTTTCGGGGGCGGTCTCCGGAGCCGGGACCTGGCTGTTCATGCTCAACGGTCGAATCGTCGGCGTTTTCGACGGCGACATCGACAACTTCGAGAACGCCTCCGGAACGATCTATCAGGCACCCCATCCCTCGCTCCCGTTGCTTTGCTCTATGGACGAACGCGGCGGCGAAACACGTGCGAACTACTACACGAACGAAACACCCCTCGAGGACGTCGACGCCACGCTTCAGGACGGATCGTTTACCGGGTACATCGAACTGAGCGAGAACGTCTTGAGCGGGGACTACTACGCCGTCTACTACGGCGGTCGCCGGATGGCTGCCGCGTACATCGGAAACGCCGAACGACTCATCACCGGCGACGAAGCGTTCGAACGGGCGAACGACGAGATCGGCATCTACGAAGTCATCAACGTCGACCTCGAGGTCACCGACGTTCCCGAAACGAACCACGACGGGTCGGCATCGTCGGCATCGTCGGCATCGTCGGCATCGGAAACCTCGTCTCCGATCGACGATAGTTCCTCGCTCGAGTCGCTGTCGGTCGGATCGATCGATATCTCCGACAGCGACCCGTCCGACAGGGAGAGCAGTTCGTCCGATTCGGACACCGGATCCGGAATCGAGGGCATCACCGCAGACGACGGCTCGTTAGCGATCGAAACCGACTCCGAGGAAGAGTCAGCCGGGATCACCGACGATTCGCCAACGGAGTCGGTAACACTCGAGGACGACACGATCAGCGGTTCCGTGGCGGCTGAGGGGAGCCAGGGTACCGACTCTGTACGGCCGGAGGGAGATTCGAGTCCGGATCCGTCGCCAGACCTGGATGTCGACCACTCGGAGAAAGCGGATCCAGAGCCGGGGCCAACCGAACCCACAGATCCGACGGCTACCGGAGAACGCGCCCGCTCGAGTGTGGCTCCGGAGACAGCTGATGTGAGTAGTTCCGAAGACGAATCAACACTCGACCCCGACGAAGTCGAGGCTGCCGCGGAGGAGTTGGATCGAAACGACATCTCCTGGACCGAAGATGACGTCGACGACGGATCGGTGACGATCCGCGACGAGGAATCGGACTCCTCAGCCACACGGGACGACGCTCGGCCGGAGGGCCAGGAGGAGCCAACCGACGAGCCTCTGGAAGAACGGTTCGAGGAAGAACAACAGTGGCAGTCGACGCGACGGATTCCGTCGATCGATCCGGAGAACACGGCAGCCGAAGGAGCGGCCGAAAGATCACCATCGCCGTCGAACGGCGCTCGAACCGGTGAGGATCGACGGGCGCGAAACTCGTCGACCGGGCGGACGAAACCACGCTCGACGCGCTCTTCGAACGCCGCCTCGAGTTCGGGCGAACCGAGTAGTTCGCGAGCGAACGACACCACGGAGTCGTCCTCCGATGGCTCACGGACGACGTCCTCCTCGAGTAAGTCACGAGCGAACTCGAGTGAGTCACGGACGAAAGCATTACAGCCATCGAACGCACGGTCCTCGAACACCCCAGAACAGGCGAAATCGAGTCAAGCAGTCACACAACTCAAACGGCGTCTCGAGGCGGCGGAGAACCGCCGCGAGGAACTCGAATCGAAGGCGACGACGCTCGAATCCGAACGCGACGAACTTCGCTCGAAGAACTCGGAACTCTCGGAAACTGTCGAGCGCCTTCGGTCGCGAATCGGTGAACTCGAAGCGGCGCTCGAAGCGGCCAGAGAGCAAGACAACGCCACCGACGCTTCGAGCGCGTCGACACAGTTGCCGCCGGGCGAGGCGCTCTCGCGGACGAACCTGTTCGTTCGGTACGACTCGAAGAGCAATCCGACCCTCGAGTCGGCTCACGGGAACGGTGCAAACCGGGACGACGTGAGCACGAACCTGCGGATCGAACACCACACGGAGTTCGACGCCGCCGATACCGCCGTCGACGGTCGCCCCTACGACGAGTTTCTCACGTCGACGATGGAGTACCGGTTCGTCGACTGGCTCACCCACGTCCTCCTCTACGAGATTCGCGATACGGGTCACGCAGACGGACTGACGGATCTCTACGACGCTCTTCCGCGAATCGATCGGGCCGAACTCGATGCGACGATCTCCCTCGAGGACGACGATACGGAGAACGTTCCCGACGAACTCACGTTCGACGTCGTCGCGTTCGATAAGATGGGGAACCCGTTGATCCTCGTGAGCCTGAACGACTCTCGGGAGCCAGCGACCCGAGAGATGCTGGTCCAGATGGAAGAAGCCGCATCAGCGGTCAAGGCCAACTATCCGGATCTCGCCGCGGCGATGGCCGTCACCTCGAGTTACTTCGACCCAGGTGCACTCGAGGTGACCGAGCAGGCGACCAGTAGCGGATTTCTCAGCCGTGGCTCGAAACAGAGCTACGTGAACCTCTCGCGAAAACAGGGGTATCACCTGTGTTTGGTGGAATCTCGTTCCGAAGGATTCCACATGAACGTTCCCGAACTCTGAGAGAAGATTAACTTTCGATCTCGGCGACGTCTTCGATCTTCATTCCGTCGAGTTTGTCGACGATATCGTCGAGTTTCTCGTCGAGTTCGTCGACGAACTCGGCGGTGCGCTCGGTCTTGATCGCCCCCTGGCTCGAGGGCTCGATCAGGTTTTCCTCCTCGAGGACGCGAAGCGAGTACCGGACTTTGTGATGTGGGTATCCCGTTTCGTTCGACATCTTGACGATCCCGATCGGTTCGTTTTCGATGACCATCTTCAGGACCTGCAGATGTCGTTCCAACATATCGACTTCCTTCTCAAGTCGGTCTATCATGGCATTTGTTAACTTGTCTTTGGACCTTTTAAAAGTTACTCTCACAGAGTGACGGGTCCAGTCCTAACGTGTCACTCTCTCGTGACAGTAGTTAACACTTCCGTTCCCGGAGGTTGGGTCACGGGGGGCCAGTGGTAGGTGGGACGGTCGGTCCGACCGCGTGACGATCGACCGGCGTTTGGCCGCGAAGACCGTAATCTGTTTATCGGCCCGGCAAGAACCGGTCGCTGTTATGACCGTCACAATCGTCGGGTCGCAACTCGGCGACGAAGGCAAGGGCGGCGTCGTCGACCTTTATGGCGACGCTGCTGATGTCGTCGCCCGCTATCAGGGCGGAGACAACGCCGGACACACCGTCGTCCACGACGGTGAGAAGTACAAGCTATCGCTCGTGCCCTCGGGTGCCGTTCGGGGAAAAGTTGGCGTTCTCGGCAACGGCTGTGTTGTCAACCCACGAACGCTGTTCGACGAGATCTCGACGCTCGAGGAGAAGGGACTCTCCCCCGACGTCCGCGTCGCGGAACGGGCCCACGTCATCCTGCCGTTCCACCGCGTGCTGGACGGCATCGAGGAGGACGTCAAGAGCGAGGACGATCAAGAGGTCGGCACCACCGGTCGCGGTATCGGCCCGACCTACGAGGACAAGGCCGGCCGCCGCGGCGTCCGCGTCGGCGACCTGCTCGATCCCGACGTCCTCCGCGAGCGCCTCGAGTACGTCGTGCCCCAGAAGCGCGCGCTCGTCGAGGACGTCTACGGCGTCGATGTCGCGGATCTCGAGGATCCCGACGCGTTCGACGTCGACGCCCTCTTCGAGGAGTTCAGCGAAATCGGCGAGCGCCTCGCCGCCGAGGACATGACCGTCAACGCCAGCGCGTTCCTCACGGATGCGATGGCCGACGGCCAGACGATCATGTTCGAGGGTGCTCAGGGGACGATCATCGACATCGATCACGGAAACTACCCCTACGTCACGTCCTCGAACCCGACCGCGGGCGGCGCGGCGGTCGGCACGGGGCTCAGCCCCAACGTCATCGCCGACGGCGAGATTATCGGCATCGTCAAGGCCTACCTGACGCGCGTCGGCAGCGGCCCGCTCCCGACCGAACTCGGCGGCGTCGAAGGCGACACGCCGGGCTACGACGAGCAGGGCGACGGCGAGAACGAAGAACTCGCAACCTACATCCGCGAGGAGGGCGGCGAGTACGGCACCGTCACTGGTCGTCCCCGCCGCGTCGGCTGGCTCGACATGCCGATGCTTCGCCACTCCGCACGCGTCAACGGCTTCACTGGCCTTGCGGTCAACCACATCGACGTACTCGCCGGTCTAGACGAGGTCAAGGTCGGCCACAGCTACGAACTCGACGGTGAGGAACTCGAGGCGATGCCCCCAACGACCGAGGAGTGGGGCCGCTGCGAGGCGACCTTCCGCACGTTCGACGGCTGGGAGGACGTCGACTGGAGCGCGGTCGCCGCGGAAGGCTACGACGCGATCCCCGAAAACGCCCGCACCTACCTCGAGTACATCAGCGACGAACTCGAGGCGCCGATTTACGCGGTCGGCGTCGGTCCCGGACGCGAGGAGACGGTCGTCGTCGAGAATCCAAACGAGTAACCGCGCCGCGCCGACGTTTTCATCGGTTGAGGAGAGTCACCGCTTCGTGTCTCTTGGCGATCATTCATGCGTCCGTCCGGTGACGGGTACCGCATGCGCCACGTCGAGATTTCGCTGCGGGCCGAGACGCGTGAACCGATTCCGGCGGCGCTCGACGCGAAATCGATCGACTACACGGTCGTTCCTGCCACCGACGAGAGTGACTACGCCGCCGTCGTCTCGTTTACGCTGCCGGCAAACGCCGTCGAGACCGTTCTAGACGACCTACAGGAGGCGGGACTCGGCGAAGATGATCACACAGTCATCGTCACCGCGGAGACGGTGATCTCGAGACGGTTCGGTGCGCTCAAATCGGAGTATACGGGCGAGGTACTGAGTGATGAACGCCTCGCCCGTCACGAGTTGTATGCCGACTCGGACAGCCTCATCCCGACGCTGCCGGTGTACGTGACGATGACGGTTCTCAGCGCGATCGTCGCGACGGCCGGGCTCTTGCTCGATTCGCCTGCCGTCGTCGTCGGCTCGATGGTGATCGCGCCGCTGATCGGGCCGGCGCTCGCGGCCAGCGTGGGGACCGTCCTCAACGAAAACGATCTGTTCTGGAAGGGGATCACGTACCAGGCGATCGGCGTCGTTCTCGCGATCGTCGGCGCGACGGCGTTCGCCTGGCTCGCCAGAACGATGGCGCTCGTCCCGCCGGGGATCGACGTCGTGACGATCGACGAAGTCAGCGAGCGGCTCCTCCCCGACCTCCTCTCGCTGTTTATCGCCTTCGGCGCGGGTATCGCCGGCGTGTTGAGTCTCGCGACCGGCATCTCGAGTGCGCTCGTCGGCGTGATGATCGCCGCGGCACTGATTCCGCCCGCTGCGGCGGCGGGCATCGCGATCGCGTGGGGAATTCCCGACGCCGCGACCGGGTCGCTCATCCTGGTCTTCGTCAACCTCCTGGCGATCAACGTCACCGGGCTGTTCACGCTGTGGATCATGGGGTATCGGCCGGACGTCTGGACGGAGACGAGGACCGCACGCCGGAAGGTTCGGCGAAACGTCGTCGCGTTCACGATCGCCATTCTCCTCCTCTCGACGTTTCTGATCGGCGTCACGTGGGCATCGTACGAACGCGCCACCCTCGAGAGCGAGATCGAAGCCGAAACGGAGAGCGTCCTCGAGGAGCCGGCGTACCAGGACGTCTTTCTCGTCGAGGTCGAACTGTTCCTCGAGGAGGGGGTGCCGTTCGAACCGGCGACGATCCTCGAGGAGGGGACCGGCCTCGAGCGGCCCGATACAGTCGTCATTACCGTCGAACAGCCGACCGAAGCGTCGAACCCGGAACTCGCCGAGACGTTGAGCGATCGCATCGACGAGCGAACGGGATACGAGATGACGGTACACGTCCGGTTCATCGAGTACGACGCGAGGTGACGGTCGCGATCGAAAGAACGAGCAGCGGTCATCGATGTTCCCGAAACCTTTTGCTGGATGCGGCCAGCCTACGTACTATGAAGGAGTCGTTACTGGAGATTCTTCGCTGTCCGCTCGACAAACACGAACTGGAACTCGAAAACGCAGAGTACGCTGACGACGGCGAGGAAGTCGTCTCGGGGACGCTCGTCTGCACCGAGTGCGGCGAGGAGTATCCGATCGAGGACGGTATTCCGAACCTGCTGCCGCCGGACATGCGCGAGGAGACACCGGCCTGATCGGCCAGATCGACCGTGCGCGACACCGAGATCACCGTCCACGTCAACCGCGGGAGCGCGAACACGCTCGAGGCGGATCTCGAGTCACTCCAGACGCATCGGCGGATCTCGGTCGTCCTGCGTGGTCACGAACGACCTGCCCACGTCCACTGTCGACTCGGTGGCGATCTCGATCGAGCCGCATCGATCGACGCGCCGAACTACTACATCGAACCGGAGGACGTTACCGTCGTCCCGGTCGCCGTCGACTCGGATCATCTCGACGACCCGGTCAGCGGCGGACTCGAGATTCTGACCGGTTACGGGTCCGAATCGCTCGAGATCGATCTGACGATCGTTCCCAGTCCAGCCGACGTGGAAATCGATAACTCACTCGCAACTCCCGACCGCTCTCCGCCGGAGCCGACGACTATCGAACGAATCGCGGAGGCGTTCGGGCACGGAGCGTCGACCGCTGGCGTGCTCGTACTCGGCGTTCTCGCGCTCGCGATCGCGGCAATGACGGCAGCCACGATCGGCGGTCTCGTCGCACTGGTCGGCCTCGGGATCGTCGCAGGAGGCGTGGTCGTCGCGCTCTGGTTACTTGTACACTAACCACCCGAGCGGATTCTCGTCAGTACTCCTCCGGGCGTTTTCGCGCCTCGAGGCCGTCGTCGTCGAACCGCTTTGCGCGCAGGTACCGCGCCCGGTATCGGTTCGCGCCGTCTCCCAGGTCCGCCTCGCGGATCTCGTCGGTTCGCCCCTCGGCGACCGCGTCGATCAGCTCTCCGAGCTGGTTGAACTCGCTCGTCGTCAACTCGAGTTCGTACGTCCGTTCCGTCTCCGACTCGAGGATCGCCCACTTGCGGGCGGCGGCGACGACGAGCGAGCAAGGCTCCCGGCAGGGGAACGGGCCGTCGCCGCCGTCTACGTCGAGTTCGTCGCCTTCCTCGTACTCCCACTCGCGACGACGGAGACACTGTGAGTCGACACAACAGGCGTCGGCCATCCATTCGACGGCGTCGCGGGGCAGTTCGTCGACGACGTCGTAGATACCGGTCTGGCGCTCGGCGGTCTCGAGCCAGTGGTCGACGTCGAGTTCACCCAGTCGTTCGCGGTGCCAGTTGGCGATCGTCGCCGGATAGACGGAGCCGACCGTTTCGACGAGTTCGTCGCCCGACAGACCGGTGAACGCCCACCCCGACGGAAGCGTCGGTGCCGTCTTCAGCGGTCGGTATCGGCCGTCCTCGTCCGTCGTCGCGATCTCGCGGGCGTTCCGGGGGTCGTCGTACACCTCGAGGTCGGCGACGTCGGTGTCGGCGTCGTCGACGTGCCAGAGGTCGTAGACGCGAACCCCGTCGGGTTCGTCGACGTCGACGAACCGGGCGGTGATACAGAGCTGTCCCCACTCCCGGTCGATGCCGTCACGGAGCGCGTCCTGTCGCTGTGGTACCTGGAGTGTCTGATCCGTTTCGGCGGTCGTCTCCGGCACTTTTCCGTTCGCCGTCTCCGGTACTGTTCGGTTCGCCTCGAGTGTCGTCTCCGCGCTAGGGGCGGTCACGGCCTCGCCGACGACGGGTGCTCGTTCACACCACCGCAGGAACGCCCGTCGAGCGGTTCCCTCACCGCCGACGTCTCCCTGCCAGTAGTACCAGTTGGTGACGTACTCCTCGACCGTCTCGAGGACGTCCCGGAGCTCCGACCGCCCGAACGTCGATCGATCGAGCGTCGGCGTCTCGAGGGCAAACCGCCGGTCATCGCCGTCGGCTACGGGCTCGAGGCGGAGCCCGTCGAACGCGACGTCGCCGTCGTCGACCGTCGCGAGCAGGGCGTCGACGGGATCCGACGAATCGGTCGCGTCAGCCACGATCAGTCACCCGTTTTCGTCGTTCCGGCCGTTCCGTCCACATCGGCGGGTTCCGTGACCGAACCGCCCGCTCCTACTCGAACGATCTCGATGGCGTCGCCGAGTTCCGCACCGGCGTCGGCCGCACGCTCTAAGACGACGTCGGCCATCAGGTCCTCCGTGCCGACGGCGCCGGCGTACCAGATTCGGTGGCCGTCGACCGCCGCCGGGACGTCCCACCCTAGCCGGAAGTCGGTGGTCAGCCCCATATCCTCGGGAATATCCTCCTGGGTGTGGTAGCCGTCGGCGACGAACAGCGGGACGACGACGACGTCCTCGCTCTCGAAGAAGTCGGTGACGTCGTCGACTTTGGGTTCCTCGTCCATGAACAGCGCCTGTACCTCGTCGAAACGGTCGCGCTCGCGGATGCGGTCGGTGTGGTACTCGATCGCCTTCGCGGAGTTTTCGTTCCGTTCGGTGCCGTGGCCGACGACCGCGAGGCCGACCCCGTCTCCGACGTCGGGATCCTCGGTGACGCGTTCGGCGCGTCCGACGATTACGTCCGTCATCGCGTCGTGGGTCCCGACCGGCCCGCAGTAGTGGACGGTCTTGTCCGCGTCGCCGACCGAGAGGGTGACCTCGGTCGCGCTGGTTCCGTCCGAATCCCACAGTTCGGGGTCCCACCCCTCGAGGCGCAGTTCTCGGGGAATCACCTGCTCGGTGAAGTATCCCTCGCTGATAAAGAGCGGAACGACGAACACCTCCTCGGACTCGAGGGTACGAATCACCTCGCGGAAGTGCGGTTCTTCCTTCCAGAACGCCTCGCGGACCTCGTCGAACGCGCCCGTCTCGCGGATGGCGTCCGCGTGGGCGTAGGTCGGATCGGAGGCGTCCGGATTCAGGTGCGATCCGTGTGCCGCGACGACCAGCGCTTGCATGTCGAGCCATTGGGAGAGCGTCGATTTATACTCTCTGACGATGCCGAATATATCTCCGATAACTCCGAAAATGGGTTCTCGGACAGACAACCGTGAATTCCGATATCGTCATCTCCTCGATGACCCGTTGATCGTGTGATGGTGCTTGGTGTCTCGGTTTCACGAAAATCGGACGGAACCGCGCTAACTTTGTCCGAATTGGATCACGAGCGGCGAGGCTGTCGACTGACAGCGGGCGCTCACTCCGGGACGTCGAACTCGGTTCGCGCTTCGCAGTCGTGTTCTCTCGACCGGAGCGCTGCGACGGCGGTGTACGTTCCCGGAACCGGATCGTCCCACTCGCCCTCGTAGGTCGTCGACTCCCCGGCGCTCAGCCGTTCCGACTCGAGAACCTGTGCGAACGCACGGCCCTCGGTGAACCGCCAGAGTTCGCGTCCCTCGTCCTGGACGACGAACTCGGCGTTCGCCGCGTCCGGAAACTGCAACTCGAGCGGGTCCGACCCCGCGTTCGTGACGGTGAACGCGAACGCGACCGTCCGCTCGCCGCGTTCGTCCGTCGAGACAGCCACCTCGAGTGTCCCCTCGAGCGTCATGGCTCGACACTCGATGCCCGGGCGTAAAGTGATTGGTGCAGTCGTGGTGAGTGGCCAACCCACCGTGGTGTTCCGACCCGCCGCGAGGCGAACGCTATATCGGTGATCGGGGTCTACCCGGTACCGTGCAACTGGTCGGGTACGAGCCGAGCGGACGCGGTTCGGCGCTGGTGATCGCCGACGACGGGGAACTCACCCGTCACCCCCTCGAGCCCGGGGAGTCGTTGTCGTACTCGCTCGGGACGCGGCGGTGTGCCGGCGTCGTCGACGACGGCGACCACGTCGCCTGCGACCGGCCATCGGCCCCGTACTGTGAGTACCACACCAGTACGTGGGTCTGCGCTCGCTGTACGGGAACCTGCCTGAAAGACGAGATGGACTGCTACGAGGAACACGCCGTCTACGTCGCCGCGTTCGCACCCGAGACGTTCAAAGTCGGCGTGACGAAGCGCCGACGGCTCGAGACCCGCCTCCGCGAGCAGGGTGCCGATCGCGGGGCCCACGTCCACACGGTATCGAACGGTCGCATCGCCCGCGAACTCGAGGCCGAGATCGCCGACTGGCTGGTCGATCGAGTACGAACCGGACCGAAGGTCGAGTCGCTCGGAAGCGAGGTCGACGAGTCGGCGTGGGAGGACGTCCTCGAGGAGTTCGACGTGATCGATCGGTTCGCGTTCGACTACGGATTCGACCTCGAGAGTCGACCAGTCCGGGAGACCATCGCGTCGGGGACCGTCGTCGGCGTGAAGGGGCGACTGCTCGTCCTCGAGCGCGGCGGGACGACCTACGCCGTCGACGTGCGGGACCTGGTCGGCTACGAACTCGAGGACGGCGAGACGAACCGGTCGCTGCAATCGTCGTTCGCTTCCTTCGAGTGACCGCAACCCGTTTCTCCTCGGTGGCCGCAACTCGTTCGTCCCTCATACGGTCTGCTGTAAATCGTTACCGGCGAAACCACGAGCCGTCTGTGGTCTCACCGGTAAACCGTTACAGCAATCCGTATCAATGGCTACTATCCGCTCGTTCCGCTGGTGACCGTCACTCGTTTTGATTCGTAGGACCCGTCCGGGAACGCGTTCCGGCTTCGAGTCGCACACGCAAGGCCAATTACGACAACGCTGTCGCTGGTGGTTGGTCTCGGATAATGACAGCGGGACCAGGACACGATGGGAACGAACACGATGGGAACGAGGAACTCCTCGAGGACCGGCTCCCGTCGGACCGCCGTTATCGGTCGGAGGACGCAAGCGATTGCGCCCGTCGCGTGCTCCCCGACGGCGGTCAGGCGGTCGAAGAGGAATCAGACGGCGAAGCATCCGAGGCGGAGGACGGCGGTGACGACGAGAGAGACGCGGAGTCGGACGAGGAGGGCGTACCGGACGACGGCGAACAAGAAGACGAGACGGAGGCTGAAGACGGCGACGAAGCGGACGAAGAGTCGACGGACGAAACGGACGAGGACGAGGCGGAAGAAGAGGAGGAAGAAGAAAGCGAGGGCCAGAGTGAAACGTCGGCCGACGAGGAGGACGAAGCGAACGAAGACGAGGCGGAAACCCGCGGCGAGGAAGACGAGGAGGAGTCCACTGCGGAGGACCGCGAAGCGGGCCACGCCGACGACGCCGAGGACGTCTACGAGAGCGACGAGGCCTCGGGCGTCCTGCACCTCGACCTCGACGGACTGTTTCTCGATCTGCTCGGACTCGAGGTGAACCTCAACCCGGTGACGCTCGACGTCTCGGCCCGGCCGGGCGAAGGCAACCTGCTCGGGAACCTGTTGTCCGCGGTAAGCGGGCTGTTGAACGCGCCCGGTTCTGCACTCGAGAAGGTGAAATCGGTACTCGGGAAGCCGAAATCGTGGCTCACCGGCGCGTGGAACAGAATCACGGGATGGATCGCGGGACTGGCGAACAAGCCACGGGAGTTCGTCGGCGGCCTCCTCGGCAGCGGGGAGGAACTCGTCCCCGAGGACGTGACACCCGATATCGGAGGTGAAGAGGACGACGAATCGTCCGGCGGCATACTTTCGTCGATCGCCGGCTGGGTACGCGGACTGCTCTCTTCGGTGGCGAGCAAGCTCGCGGAGGGAATCGCCGCGCTCGTGCCGAGTCTCCCGATCGAAGAACTCGTGGCGACGGTCGTTCGCGAGCTCGTTCGGGGACTCATCGAGTACCTCGAGCCGGAGACCGACAAATCGAGCGACGGAGCGGAGCCGAGTGCGGAGCAAGCGGAGGCACACTCATGAGCCAGGATACGACATCGGAGTCGGGCGAGGAGTCCGACTCGTTGACGGGACGGATCGACTACGAACGAATCACGGAGAACGTCGACGTCGGCGAACTCGTCGAGGGCACCCAGTGGGAAGACGAGGTCGACGAGGACGCGCCGCTCGGCCAGACCATCGGCGGCTTGATCGGTGCCGCCGTCGGTCGACTGATCGGCGAGCGTCTCGGGCGTACGATCGGCGAACTCGTGATGGACGAACTGTTCGGCACCACCGAGGACGCCGACGAGCGAGAACTCGAGGAGGACTCCGAAGCGGAAGAAACCGACGAGGACGAGGAAGAGACGACGGAGGACAGCGAAGAGGAGACGCCAGAAGAGGAAAAGGACGAGAGCGCGGACGAGTCGGAGACCGCGGACGACGAGGAAGAATCCGAGACCGACGAGGACGAGTCGGAGGCAGCAGACGGCGAGGACGAATCCGACGAATCGGGGGCAGAAACGGACGGCGAGGAACAATCAGAGAGCGACGAAGAAAGTGAGGAAGAGTAACCGTGAGTACACCGCGTTTCGAGGACCGTGACAGTCGAGGTGTTCGCGATGGGTGAGGGCTCGGAGCTGCGAGAACTCGTCGTCGAGGAGATGACCGAACAGGTAGATGTCGGCCAGCTACTCGGCAATGGCTCGCTCGAGGACGAGGTCGACGGCGGCGAGATCGGCGCCTCGGTCGGGCGGACGATCGGCGAACGCCTGGGTCGCGAACTCGGCGAGTCGGTCGGCCGGAACGTTCACGAGGCGCTCGCAAGCGGGTTCGAGGACGAAGATCGCGACCTCGGAGAGATCCGGTCGGACGTGACGTCGGCGATCGGAGAGGCCGTCACTGAGACGATCGATGGCAAGTCCGTCCGGTCCGTCGGCGAGGGCGTGGCCGAGGACGTCGAGTCGGCGGGAGAAACGGTCGCCGAGGAGACGCCGCTCGAGGGCGTCCTCGAGGAGTCGGACGACGAAACCGACGCCGAAACGGAGGAGGACGAAGCCGCCGAGGCGAGCGAAGCCGACGACGGTGAGACCGAGGCGGAATCATCGGCTGCGGACGAAGCGGAGTCCGGGGCGGACGAAGCGGAGTCCGAGGCGGACGAAGCCGACGACCCCGAGTACGATGCGGCGGATCTCGAGGACCTCAGACGGGAGACGCTCGAGGATTTCCTCGGAGTGTTGTCGTACCAGGACCTCCAGTCGATCGCCAAGGACGTCGACGTGAAGGCGAACCTGAGCCGCGAGGAGATGACCGAGGAAATCGTCGAGACGGTTGCGACGGCGGCGGAGGACGACAGCGCGGAGGCCGGTTCGGAAAAAGAGTCGGAGGCCGACGCGGACGGCGGGTCGAACGCGGAAGCGGACTGAAATCAGTTGACGTGCCGTGTCGATGCCAGCCGAGCAGACACCACAACGACAATGTCAAACGATCTCGAGAAGCGGGTGGACGACGTACTGGAACGGGCCGACGCGGCCGGCGGATCGGCCGTCACGGACGACGGCGAGTCGGTCGAGTCGCTCCTCGAGGTGGCCGCCGATGCCGACGAGATACTCGCGTCCGCCGAGCCTGCGGCGGTACTCGAGGCCGTCGGGTTGGATCGGTTCCCCGACGGGTCAGAGCCCGAGTCGATCCCGGCGGCGATCGCTCACGGCGATCCCACCGACGTCGAGGCACTCGACCGGCTGATCAGTCTCTCGAGGCTCTCGGAGCAGTCGGATGCGGACGAACTCGAGGGTACCGTCGGCGCGCTTCGAGAGACGCTCGGCGAATCGGGGGTGGCAGGTGACGAGGGCGAGACGATAGCCGACGAGAGCGAGGTAGCTGCCGACGAGGGCGAGACGGACGAGAACGGTTCGGGTCGTGACCCCGAGTCGGCCGAGGACGGCGATCTCGGCGATCGCCTTCGTTCGGCGATGAGCGAGCCGTTCGAGGCGTTCGGAGACGAGGTCGACCAGCTCCGCGACCGTCTCGAGGAGGCGGGTTCGGAGGCAGTCGCCGACGCTGGTGGCGAGGAAGACGCGGACGACCAAGAGGACGGACGCGGGGAGGAAGACGACGGTTTCCTCGAGCCGGATCTCGGCTCGGATGACGGGCGCGGCGGGCAGAGAGGCGGCGCGGATCGACACTCCACGGTCGCGCCCTCGCCGTCGGACCGGCCAGATATGAATGCGGTCAAACGGTTCTCGACGATGCCCGACCGGAACGACCGCTGATACGGTCTGGTGTCAGTCAGTCCCGCTGCACCCGGGGCCCATCTGCGGTTTCGCCGGTACATTATTCCAGCAATCCGTATCAGTGGCTGCTATCTTCCTCGTCTTTCACACGCCGGTCGTCGACGAACATCCGTACGCCCATGACGGGAATAAACAGGAAGAACGCGAGAAGCACCGCCGAGATCATAGCGGCGTTTACGAACCGGGGGGTGAGTTCGGGCGTCATCAACAGCGACGCGAGTACGACGCCGCCCAGTACCGAGACAACGGTCAGGATCACGATGTCCGTTCGGTTCACCGGCACTTCCTCGGGCATGGTCGGTCGTTGGGTCGAGGGGATAAAGTCCTAGGAGATTTCGGTCGGCCGTCGATAGGTCCTTTCCGCTCCCCCCTGTATGTGCCTCGTATGTACGACTCGATCCTCGTCGCGACCGACGGAAGCGACGGTGCGGCCGACGCGACTGATCACGCGGTCGAACTCGCCGGCCGGTTCGACGTTCCGCTGTACGGCGTCGCCGTCCTCGAGACGCGAACCGAGTACGACAACGCCATCGTCGATCCGGAGGAGGTCGAACGCCGGCAACGCGAACGGGCAGAGGATGCGCTCTCGAGTCTCGAGGCCGCAGCTACCGATGCGAACCTGTCGGTCGAGACCGTGATCCGGTCGGGCGTCCCACACGAGCAGATCCTTGCCGTCGCCGCCGACCACGATGTCGGCGTGATCGTCGTCGGCGCTCGCGGGCGGTCGTCCCTTAAGCGTGTCCTGCTCGGTAGCACCGTCGATGGGGTCGTCAGGCTCGCAGACCGACCAGTGTTGGTCGTAAGCGACGAGTCGTCTCAGTCGGCTACGGAGGACAAGTCGTTTCGGTAATCGTCGTCCGGGCCGTCCCTCCGACCGAACATTTACCTCCCCCTGTCATGTGAGTCAGGGGTATGACGCTACTCGTTCCGTTCGACGCCTCGCCGCTTTCGACGACGGCGCTCGAACGAGCAGTGACGTTCGGTGACTGTCTCGACGAAGAGGTCGTGGTCCTGACGGTTATCCCCGACGATCCGGAGTACGCTCGCGGTCGAGGGTGGATCACCCGCGGCGAGCCGTTCGACCCGGAGACGACCGAAGCAGGTCTCCGGTCGCGTGCCGCCGACGTGGCTCCGGAGGCGACGTTCCGGACCGAGCTGGTCGATCCCGACGAGCCAACCGCGACGTCGACGACCGAAGTCGTCCGCGAGATCCGCCGCGTTGCGAGCGAGATCGAAGCCAGCGTCGTCTTCGTCGGTTCGGAGAACGCGGGATCGGTAATCGCACCGCAATCGAGCGTCGGAAAGCCGGTCGCGAGCGATCACCGCTACGACGTCTACGTCGTCCGCCAGCCCGGCGGATCCGTCGACCAGGAGGAACTCACAGACGTCGACTCGACGACCGAGTGATACGGGCTGCCGTACGTCAGTACCACCGTACCAGAGACCCGTCCTCCGGGTACGGCGGTAAGCGGTTACAACAGCCCGTCTGACGCGGGGCGGACCTCGCGTTCGGATCGTCGTCGTGTGACGCCGGTGTCTCACTCTGGCTTTCGAACGAGGTAGCCATACTGCGTCAGGGAGAAGAACGCCCCGCCGGTCGCCTCGAGCGCCCGGAGATCCTCGGTCCAGGTTTCGACCGTTTCAGGGTCGACGACGTCCCGGTCCACGACGTAGTTCGCGACGCCCTCCATCAGGTGGTACGCGAACGTTTCCTCCTCGAGGCGGGTGTCGAGGAGGCAGTTCGGCTCGACGCGGTCGACGACCAGGCCGCCCTCGCGAAGCGGTTCGGCGAGTTCCGACCCGAGGTGCGGGCGCGGACAGTGCTCGGGGAACGCCTCGAGGACCCGGTTCGCCCGCGATCGGTTCGTCGATCGCCACACGAGCGAGTCCCAGTCGGTGTGATAGACCACCGCCCGACCGCCGGGGCGGAGCACGCGGGCAAGTTCGCCGATTGCGGCCTCGAGGTCGTCGACGTCGTACTCGACGCCGTCGGGGATCGGGAGCGTGACCTCTTGCTTGCCTCGGCTCATCGGTCGGCCTCCGTGTCTCAGCGGACGGTGATGGCGCTCTGGACGAGTCGCGTGTCGTCGCTGGTGCGCTCGAGCGGGTCGGGGATCGTGACGAGTTCCCAGCCGTCGGACTCGACGACTGCGGTCGTCACGCTCGCCGTGAGACGGCTACGGTGGGCCTCGTTCGGCGCCCAGGTGTCGAAATAGATCCGAACGCCTCCGCGCCCGTCAGGGCTCGCAGAGACCTCGACGCCCTCGGTGCTCGATCAGCGGAGGTTGCGCTCGACGTCGGCGAGCTCGTGCATGACTTCGCGGTCAGTAGCCGGTTCATCACTCCGAACTGGCAAGGGGTTGCCATAGAGCCCGGGATCGGAGTCGAACCGGGAGCCGCGCTGATCGGGGCCGACCGCGCCGCGTCGTCAGTATCCGCGCTTGTGGTACGCTCGAGCGAGTCGCAATGCCTTCTCTGGATCAGTCTCGGCGACCTCGAGGGCGAACTGCTGGGTTGTCGTGTCGGGCTCGACGTGGTGCTCCTTAACCTGTCCGTCCTGTTCGATGAGTCCGTCCCCACAGCGGTACGTGAGGACGTCGACGGTCTGATCGTCGATCCGGTTGATAGCCCAGACAGTCGCGTGCTGGCCGTCGTCCGCGTAGGCGTAGACGTCGGCCGTCGTCGGGACGTCGCTGTCTGTCTTGGTGCCGGTCTCGATCTCGTCGTCGGCTGGGTTGGGTGCCATACCCCATCGTTCCCCAGACTGCCGCATAAACTCATTGGGGAATTCCCCACTATTCGTAATCGACGGGATCGGCGTCCTCTACGGTCAATTCCCGAGCGTCGTCGGAGGTGAGAACGGCGATGTAGACGTCGCTGTCGGCGTACCCAAGGGTGTCAGCGTTAGCACCTCGCATTGTGAATGAAGGCGAATGCTTTCGTCCAGCGGTCAACTGACTGCCACGAACTTCGATACGGAAACCGATCGAAAACCGCCGTATTCGGAGTTTGAACGGGCTGAGACACGATTTCACGGTCGAACGATCACCCCACGTTTCTCGGCGTGACTCACACGGAAAATCGAGATCGTCGAGGCCCCAGTTGTCCCAGGGTCCGCGATCGACGACGACTTTTGTCTCGTCGACGACCACTGTGCCGTGCTCGTCAGGTTCCGGCTCGAACAGGTCAGCCAACGCGGTATACCACTCGTGGACCGCCTGGTGGGAGTGGCCGAGCCACTCCCCAACCAGGCGGTACGAAAGCCCCAGATGGTACAGAAACGCCGCTTCAACCCGCTTTTCGGTCGGTGTGTCCTTGCGTGAAAACACTCTTTGTTCGCGTGCTCGTTTGACTAGCTGGTCGAGCATTGAGTTCACCAACTCCCACTAGCTCGACCATTTCCATACTCCCATCGCTGACACCCCTTATGTACCTGCCCGCCGTCCCTTCGCACAACTCGAACGCCCCCTCACGCGATCGGCGATGACAGTAGCCGCGCCGACGCTCCCCGTCGACGATCCGATCCTCGTCTTCGGGATCGCGACGTTCGTCTTTCTCACGGCACCGCTCGTCCTCCAGCGGTATCGGCTGCCTGGGATCGTCGGCATCATCCTCGTCGGCGCGGCGATCGGTCCGAACGGCCTGTCGGTACTCGACCGTGGCGAGACGATCGTCTTGCTCGGCGAGGTGGGGCTCGTCTACCTGATGTTCGTCGCCGCCCTCGAGATCAACCTCACCCAGTTCGTCGAGTACCGCGACCGGAGCCTCGTCTTCGGCCTCCTCTCGTTCGTCGTTCCGCAGGTGATCGGCACCGTCGTCGGCTACGCGTTCCTCGGTCTCTCGTTCGGGGCGGCCGCGCTGTTCGCCGCGATCTTCGCCTCGCATACGTTGCTCGCGTATCCGATCGTCACCCAGCTCGGAATCGCGAAAGCGGAGAGCGTGACGGTGACGATCGGCGGGACGATCGTGACGGACACGCTGGCGTTGCTCGTCCTCGCGGTCGTCGTCGCCGCCGAGGTCGGTGACCTGGGGGCGCTGTTCTGGCTCGAGCTCTCCGCCGGCCTGGTGATATTCTTCGTCGGCGTCTGGGTGCTCGTCCCGCGGATCGGCCGCTGGTTCTTCCGATCCGTCCGCCGGGAGAGTTACTTCGAGTTCCTGTTCGTGATGACGATCCTGTTCGGCTGTGCCTATCTGGCAGAGCTCGCCCAGGTCGAACCGATCGTCGGTGCCTTTCTCGCCGGGCTGGCGCTCAACAGGTCGATCCCCGAACGCGGCACGTTGATGAACCGCATCGAGTTCGTCGGAAACGCGCTGTTTATCCCCTTCTTTTTGCTGTCGGTCGGGATGCTCGTCGACGTCCGCGTTCTCGTTGCGGGCCTCGAGACCGTGACGCTCGCGGCCGCGTTTCTCGTCCTCGTCGTAACGACGAAGTACCTCGCGGCTCGGCTGACGGCGAGGCTGTACGGCTACTCCCACGCGGAGACGATGACGATGTTCGGGCTCTCGGTAGGCCAGGCCGCGGCGGCGCTGGCGATCGTCCTCATCGGGTTCGACGTGGGGCTGTTCGGCGACGCCATGTTGAACGCCGTCGTCGTGATGATACTGGTCGTCAGCGTCGTGAGTCCAGCAGTGGTCGATCGATTCGGGCGACGGCTCGTTCGCGCCACCGGTCGGCTGGACAGTCGGCGGTCGCTCGCGCCCGAACGGATCATGGTTTCGTTCTCCCGGGACCCACAGTACCGGGACCGGCTACTCGATCTCGCCGTGATCGTCCGCGAACCCGAGCACGAACAGCCCCTGTACACGGTTACGGTCGTTCGGTCGGTCGCCGACGTCGATCCGACTGCAATCGAGACCGAGGTCGCCGACGTCGAAGCCGCGCTCGCGGACGCCGAAACCTACGGTGCTGGTTCCGAGGTTCCCGTCGAGGCCCGAACGAGCGTCGAGCGCGATGTCGCATCGGGGATCGTCCGAACGGCCATCGAGAACCGGATCACAACGTTGATCGTGGGCTGGGATGGCCGCCCCTCTCGAACCGGCGGAACGTTCAGTACCGTGATCAACCGCGTCGTTCGGCGGAGTCGACAGCTCGTGATGATCTCACACGTTCGACAGCCGCTCAACGCGACGAGCGAAGTCGTCCTCGCGCTCCCGAGGGGAATCGAACGAAACGCGGGATTTTACGGCACTCTCCGGACGATCGACAGGATCGCGACGCAACTCGGCGCACCGATTCGGATCGTCGTCGTCGGCGACGACCCGGCCCAGTTCGAGCGCCTCGTCGAACTCCTCGAGCCCGACGTCTCCGTCTCGTTCGAGCGCGCTGCGGACTGGAGCCAGCTGCTCGATCGGCTTCGAGACGACGTCGACGAGACCAGCCTCGTCGTGACGCTGTCAGCGCGGCGGGGAACGAGGGGGTGGGACCCGGAACTCGAGGCGCTGCCGAGGCGCCTCTCCGGGCGGGTCGACGGGAACCTCCTCGTCGTCTATCCGGCGGTCAGAGATCGCGACGACGACCGACAGTTCCTCCGATTCGACTGATTCGGAGTCGCTCGACCGGAGATCTACCTCCGGTGGCGCGTCGGCATCCGATTCACCGCTGCAGGAACGTTTATTCCGCTGACCGACTTCGGTCGGAACGAGACATGGTCGATCGGAACGGGCGGGAGACGGATCGCCCGATCCCCGCCGATACGTCTCGCAGCCCCCCGGAGCGGTTCGTCGAACAGGCGACCGTCTCCGATCCGGCGATCTACGACGAGTTCGAGGACAGTTGGCCGACGTGTTGGGAACGTGCCGCCGACCGCCTCTCGTGGCGCGAGGAGTACGACACCGTCCTCGAGGACGAGGACGCCCCATTCTATCGCTGGTTCACCGGTGGGACGCTGAACGCCTCGGAAAACTGCGTCGACCGCCACCTCGAGTCGGGACGGAAGAATCACGTCGCGATTCGCTGGGAGGGGAAACACGGCGAGCGCGAGACCTACACCTACCGCGACCTGTATGTCGCGGTCAACGAGTTCGCCGCGGCCCTGCGCGAGTTGGGCGTCGAGGACGGTGACGTCGTCACGGTCTACCTGCCGATGATCCCCGAGTTGCCGATCGCGATGCTCGCCTGTGCCCGGATCGGTGCGCCTCACAACGTCGTCTTCGCCGGTCTCTCGGCGGATGCACTCGCGACCCGGATGGACGCTGCGGGAAGCGAGATCCTCGTCACCTGCGACGGCTACTATCGGCGTGGCGACGCATTCAATCAGAAGAGCAGGGCCGAAAACGCCAAACTCTCGCTCGAGGCCGACGTTCGGACCGTCGTCGTCGACCGTCTCGGGGCGCAACTCCCCCACGTTCTCGGCGAGGACGAGTGGGACTACGACGACCTCCGCGAGGAGTTCTCGGGCGAGACCGTCGACCCGGTCGCACGTGAGTCGGAGGACATGCTGTTTCTGATGTACACCTCGGGGACGACCGGCGATCCGAAGGGTGTCGTTCACTCCACGGGTGGCTACCTCGCACACGTCGCCTGGACCACCAGGGCCGTTCTCGACGTCGAACCCGAGGATACCTACTGGTGTGCGGCCGACATCGGCTGGATCACGGGCCACTCCTACATCGTCTACGGCCCGCTCGCGCTGGGGACGACGACGGTGATGTACGAGGGGACTCCCGACTACCCCGACCGAGATAGGCTCTGGGAGATCGTCGACCGGAACGCCGTCGACGTCTTCTATACGGCACCGACGGCGATTCGCTCGTTCATGAAGTGGGGGGAGAAGTACCCCGACCGTCACGACCTCTCCTCGCTTCGCCTGCTCGGGACGGTCGGCGAACCGATCGGTCCGCGCCCGTGGAACTGGTATTACACGCACGTCGGCGGCGAGGAGTGTCCGGTCGTCGACACCTGGTGGCAGACCGAGACGGGCGCGGTGACGATCTCGACGCTCCCCGGAGTCGACGAGATGAAACCCGGCGCAGCGGGTCCCGCGCTGCCCGGAATCGGCGTGGCGGTGGTCGACGAGAACGGGGTGTCGGTCGATCCCGGCGAGACGGGGTATCTCACACTCACGCGGCCCTGGCCGGGGATGCTTCGGACGCTGTACGACAGCGACGACCGGTTCGTCGAGGAGTACTGGGCGCAGTTTTCCGATCCGGACGCCGACGAGTGGCGCTACGCGAGCGGTGACACGGCGACGGTCGACGAGGACGGCTACGTCACCATCCTCGGGCGGGTCGACGACGTCATCAACGCCGGCGGGGGGCGACTCAGCACGATGGAGATCGAGAGCGCGATCACGGACGTCGACGGCGTGGCCGAATCCGCAGTGGTCGGTCGCTCGAGCGACAGCGGCGACACGAAGATCTACGCCTACGTCAGCACCGGCGGCCGGTCGGAGGCGAACGCCGAGTTGCGCCGACTGATCCTCGAGAGCGTCGAGTCGGCGATCGGGCCGATCGCGAAACCTCACGAGGTCGTGTTCACGCCGGAGCTGCCGAAGACGCGCTCGGGGAAGATCATGCGCCGACTCCTCGAGGACATCGCGAACGACGAGGAACTCGGCGACACGAGCGCGCTTCGAAACCCCGAGATCGTGGGTGAGATACTCACCGATCGCGACGCCGGATAG
This sequence comes from Natrialba sp. INN-245, assembly GCF_009807105.1. Lineage (NCBI taxonomy): Archaea > Methanobacteriati > Methanobacteriota > Halobacteria > Halobacteriales > Natrialbaceae > Natrialba > Natrialba sp. INN-245. Next base: position 306,124 of record NZ_WUBV01000017.1, read on the forward strand.
CTGGTTTCGCACGATATAGAAATCCGAAACAAGTTTTCGAGGGAGTTCGGTTCATTTCCGGGTATAGTGTGAGTCTTCGGATAACAAACGGCCGAAAGGCGACGACCCTCCACGAGACTCCCCCAATTACCGATACAATTATGTTCGCAACTCTTGAATAACCGAAAGATGGGCGTGAGGTCCGACCAGTCGCCGCTCTCGAGTCGGGCGTACGAAACGCTGCTCGACGGTGCCGAGACGTACCGGGAGGCGCTCGTCGTTCGCCTCTGTGGCGAAGTCGGGTTGGGGCCGGCGGAGCTCGTCCGGCTGACGGTCGACGACGTCGAACAGGTCCGGATCGATCCGCCGCGGTATCTCGTTCGAGTTCCTGGCGACGACGACCGCGAGCGACGCACGGCCTACCTTCCGACTCACGTCGAACGAGAGATTCGGCGGTACGCCCGCAGCAACGGACTCACCGCCGACGACCGGATCTTCTCCGTGACGCCGCGTCGCCTCCAGATGCTCGTCTCCGACGTCACAGACCGGGCGAGTGAGATCCACGACGAACCCGCCCTCGCCGACGTCTCGACGAACGATCTCAGGCGATTCTTCGCTCGACGTGCGCTCGTCGACCACGACGTCAACCCGCGGGCGGTGAAAGCCGCGGGCGGCTGGCGGAGCTTCGAGGCACTCGAGTCCTACCTTCGCGAGCCAACCGATTCAGAACTCGTCGATGCCTTCGAGGCCGTCGAACGTCCGTCGCCCGCGCGCTCCGAGGAGAACGTTGGGCGGCCCGGTTCGGTGGTCAGCGACGACAGCGTCGTCCGCCTGTTGCTCGCCGCGAGCGATCGGTACGCGCTCGTCCGTCTCGACGCCGAGGGGTACGTCGACCGCTGGAACCGCAGCGCGGCCGCGCTGTTTGGCTACCGGGCCGGCGAGATCGTCGGCACGCACGTCTCGACGTTTTACACCGACAACGCCGTCGACGCCGGCGTTCCCGACCGCGTCCTCTCGTCGGCCATCGCGGAGTCCGGCCACGAGGTCGACGGCTGGCGCGTCCACGAGGACGGCTCCCGGTTTCGAGCGACGGAAGTCGTCGTCCCTCTCCGGGGCGAACGTGGCCGTCACAGCGGGTTCGCCGTCTTCGTTCGAGACGTCTCGCGGACCCACGACCGCCTCGAGGAACTCAGGACGGAACGCGAGGAACTCGAGCGCCGAACGGCAATCGCCCGTTGTCACCGCGAGATCACCCAGGCACTGCTCGACTCGGCGAATCACGAGGAACTCGAGACCAACGTCTGTACCGCTCTCGCAGCCGGTGACGCGTACTCGTTCGCCTGGATCGACCGGTCGACGCTGACGGACGGCCGCCGAGAGTGGCGCGCCTCGAGTGGAATTCCGCCTGCATCGGCCGACCGGATCGTCCCGGAGGAGTGGCGAGGCGACGGGGCGAACGAGGTTAGCGAGCCCGAACGGCGGATAGCGATCGTAAACGGCGTCTCGGATACGCTCGAGGGCGAGGAGTTCGACGGTTCGCTCGCGCGAGTCGCGCTGTCGACGGGCGAGACGACGTACGGAACGCTGACAGTCGGAACCGATCGCACCGGCGCGTTCGACGGGGACGAACGCCGGTGGCTCGAGACGGTCGGCCGTCAGATTGGCGCGGCGATCGGCGCGATTCGGCGGCGAACACACATGCTCTCGGATCGCGTCGTCGAACTCGAACTGGCCTGTCGCGACGCGGGTTCGTTTTTCGTCGACGCGTCGCGCCGACTGGGGTGTCGGTTCGAACTCGATTCACTCGTTCCGGTCTCCGAGTCGACACAGCTCTACTACCTCCAACTCGAGGGGGCGTCCCCCGGCGAGGCGTTCGATCTTGCGGTGGAAAACGCAAGCGTCGAGGAGTTCCGGCTGATCGACGCCGGCGAAGGCCGTTCCCGCGTGGAGTTCGTTCTCGACGGTCGATCGCCGGCGCTGACGCTGACCGAGTACGGTGCGACGGTCACGGACGCAGTCTTCGACGACGGGGTCGCGACGATCACCGCGGAGTGTGGCGTCGACGCCGACATTCGGACGATCGTCGACGGCCTCCGGGCCGTCTACCCGGACTCGAGTTTGATCGGCAAACGCGAGACGGAGCGAGCCGTTCGGACCGCACGCGAGTACAGAGAGGGGATCGCAGATCGACTCACGGACAGACAGGAGGCCGCACTCCGGGCAGCGTACTTCGGCGGCTACTACGATTGGCCCCGCGAGAGCACGGCCGAGGAGGTGGCGGATGCGATGGGGATCACGTCGCCGACGCTGCACAGTCACCTGCGGAAGGGGCAACACGAACTCTTGCGGACGTTCTTCGACGACCCCGAGTCGGACGATCGCGATCCGTCGTAGGCCGCCCCCGTCGACCCCGAGTCCGTCGGACCTCGTCGCTTCGGCCCGAAACTAACCGTCTAGAGTCGATCACCCGTTCGTCGTCGAACACGCGTTCGAGGGGGCCGCCCGGGCAGACGCTCACACGAACAACCCCCGTTTTCGTGGGCATATCGACCGTCGAACCCGGACTCGTCGTGCCGACGAACCCGGCAGGCTTTGTACAACTAGAGGTCAGCTTTACTATCACGGTTATACATTGTGTGAACGTAACATGACACCGGAGGAAGCCAACCTCGAGGCGAGACTCGAAGAACAAGAGCAATTCGAGCCGCCCGAATCGTTCGTCGAGCAGGCGAACGTTTCGGATCCGGGGATATACGAGGAATTCGAAGAGAACTGGCCCGAGTGCTGGGAACGGGCGGCGGATCTGCTCTCCTGGGACAGCGAGTACGACACCGTCCTCGAGGACGGCGATGCGCCGTTTTACGAGTGGTTCACCGGAGGGGAGCTCAACGCTTCGTACAACTGTCTCGACCGCCACGTCGAGGAGGGCGCGAAGAACCGGGCGGCGATCAAGTGGGAGGGTGAGTTAGGAGAGACGCGGACCTACACCTACGGCGACCTGCTGAACGAGGTCGAGGCGTTCGCGGCGACGCTTCGAGACCTCGGCGTCGAGGAAGATGACGTCGTCACCCTCTACATGCCGATGGTTCCCGAGTTGCCGATCGCGATGCTCGCCTGCGCCCGGATCGGCGCGCCACACAGCGTCGTCTTCGCGGGCTTCTCCGCGGACGCGCTCGCGACGCGGATGAACTCGGCCGACAGCGAGTACCTCGTCACGTGCGACGGCTACTACCGCCGCGGCGATGCGCTCGATCACATTTCGAAGACCAACGAGGGCCTCGAGGGCGTCGATCACGAGGTATCGGACGTCGTGGTCGTCGATCGTCTGGGAGACGCACTCGATCACTCGCTGTCGGCGAACCAGCACGACTACGACGACCTGGTCGACGAACACGCGGGTGCGTCGGTCGAGCCGGTCTCACGCGACGCGGAGGACATGCTGTTTCTGATGTACACGTCGGGAACGACGGGTCAACCGAAAGGCGTCAAGCATACGACCGGCGGCTATCTCGCGTACACCGCCTGGACGAGTCAGGCGGTTCTCGACGTCAAACCCGAAGACACCTACTGGTGTTCGGCGGACATCGGCTGGATCACGGGTCACTCCTACATCGTCTACGGGCCGCTCGCGCTCGGGACGACGACGGTGATGTACGAAGGGACCCCCGACTACCCCGAAAAAGACCGACTGTGGGAGATCGTCGAGAAGAACCGGGTCGACATCTTCTACACCGCGCCGACGGCGATCCGGGCGTTCATGAAGTGGGGCAAGCAGTATCCCGAACGGTACGACCTGTCTTCGCTTCGGCTGCTCGGGACCGTCGGCGAACCGATCAACCCACGCGCCTGGAAGTGGTACTACCAGCACATCGGCAACGAGGACTGTCCGGTCGTCGACACCTGGTGGCAGACCGAGACGGGCGGGATGATGATCACCACGCTTCCGGGAATCAACACGATGAAACCCGGATCCGCCGGGCCACCGTTGCCAGGCATCGGTGCCAAGGTGGTCGACGCGAACGGCGAGGAAGTCGACGCTGGCCAGGCAGGCTACGTGATGGTCGACAAACCGTGGCCAGGGATGCTTCGGACGCTGTACCAGAACGACGACCGGTTCATCACGGAGTACTGGCAGGAGTACTCCGACGAGGACGCTGACGAGTGGACATACTTCCCCGAGGACGGCGCAAAGATCGACGACGACGGCTATATCACCATCCTCGGGCGCGTCGACGACGTGGTCAACGTCTCCGGCCACCGGCTGGGAACGATGGAGATTGAGTCGGCGGTCGTCGGCGTCGAAGGTATCGCCGAAGCCGCCGTCGTCGGCGGCGACCACGAGATCAAAGGCGAGGCCGTCTACGTCTATGCAATCCCGGAAGACGGCTACGACGCCGGTGACGAGTTAGCGGAGCGCGCGATCCAGGGGGTCGTCGACTCGATCGGCCCGATCGCTAAACCCGAGGAAGTGATCTTCACGCCGGAGTTGCCGAAGACGCGCTCGGGCAAGATCATGCGCCGACTGTTAGAGGACATCGCGAGTGGCAACGAACTCGGAAACACCTCGACTCTGCGAAACCCCGACGTCGTCGACGACATCGCGGAACAGGCCGAGAGCAACTGACCCCGGCTTCTTCCTCGTCTAACAGCGGAAGACCGGATATCGAACAAAACATGTCAAATAGCTGCTCGAGAAATGGTAGATAATAACAACCACAATTCGACGGACGCCGTCGAAACTGACGGCGGCGCAACGACGGAAGCGTACCTCGACGAGGAAATAAATATATTCAAACCGGCCACCCCGTTCATGCGGGATCACTTGCGGGTAATCTGGCTCTCGTTTTTCGCGTGGGTGGTCGTCGTCTTCGGACCGACGACGGCGATCCTGTTTGCGAGTGATTTCATGGTCGAGACGACCGTTCTCGGAGGGTTTCCGCTTCATTTCTTCCTGACGGCGATCGTCACACCGCTTGGTGCGCTGTTGCTGTCCGTCGCCTACGCGACCCAACGTGACAGACTCGACACCAAGTACGGCATCAGCCACGAGGCGGATACCGACTCGAGCGGAGCCGTCGCGACCGACGGGGGTGACGACTGATGCTCGGGACGATTGCCGGGGCGCTCCCGGGAATACTCGAACCGGTCGTTCTCCAGGAGACGGCACTCGACGTGGGCGAGTTCAAGCTCGTTCCGGCGCTGATGGTCGTCGTCATGCTGGCGGTATTTCTCGGCGTCGGCTACTTCTTCCGGGTCGCAGCGGTCGACGAACTGTGGGTCGCGGGACGGTCAATCGGAAGCATCGAGAACGGGATGGCGATCGGCGCGAACTGGATGAGCGCCGCGTCGTATCTCGGCGTCGCCGCGCTGGTCGCGACGCTGGGCTACTTCGGGCTCGCGTACGTCGTCGGCTGGACGACCGGCTACTTCATCCTGCTCATCTTCATGGCCGCGCAGTTTCGCCGCTTTGGCAAGTACACCGCCCCGGACTTCGTCGGCGATCGGTTTTACTCCGACTGGGCCCGCGGCATCGCCGCGTTCACGACGCTCGCGATCGCCTTTACGTACGCGATCGGTCAGGCAAGCGGTATGGGGCTGATGGCTCAGTACATCTTCGGCGTCTCCTACGAGGTGGGCGTCATTCTACTCATGGCCGTCACGATCGGCTACGTCGCACTCTCGGGCATGCTCGGGACGACGAAGAACATGGCCATCCAGTACGTCATCCTCATCATCGCGTTCACGCTCGGACTCTACGCCACGGGCTGGGCGGAAGGGTGGTCGATCGCGTTACCGTACCTCGAGGCCGGCCCGCAGGTCGCCGAGGCGGCGAGCCTCGAGGCGCAGTTCGTCGAGCCGTTCGCGAACGTCGGCTACTACGGCTGGATCGCGCTGGCCTTTAGCCTGATCGTCGGTACCTGCGGACTCCCGCACGTCCTCGTTCGGTTCTACACCGTCGACAACGAACGGACCGCCCGCTGGTCGACCGTCTGGGGGCTGTTTTTCATCTGCCTGCTCTACTGGGGGACGGCGACGTACGCCGCCTTCGGCGGATTGCTCTACGACCGCGAGGTCACGGACGGCGGCGGATTCACCGGGATGTCCGGGGAGGAAGCCGACGCGCTCGTCGTGTTGACCACCCAGCTCGCCGGACTGCCGGAGTGGCTCGTCGGGCTGGTCGCGGCGGGTGCCGTCGCGGCGGCGCTCGCGACCACCTCAGGGCTGTTCATCACGGCCTCTTCGGCGGCGGCACACGACATCTACACGAACCTCTACAGGGAGAACGCGACCCAGCGCGAGCAGCTGATCGTCGGCCGAACGACGATCCTCGGGATCGGCGCCCTCGTGACTCTCATCGGACTCAATCCGCCAGCGCTCATCGGCGAACTCGTCGCGATGGCGTTCGCGATCGCCGGCACCATCTTCTTCCCGGTGTTCTTCCTCGGTCTCTGGTGGGAGAATACGACGAGAGAAGGCGCGATCACGGGGATGCTCGTCGGGATGCTCGTCTCCTTCGGTGCGATCGTCAACGATACCGTCGTTCCGATGTACACTGGCGTCGACGAGGCGATGATCCCGGCGCTCGCAACCTGGGTGCCGGGAACGTCGTCGGCGTTGGTCGGCGTCCCGATCGTCTTCGTCGTCATCATCGTCGGCTCGATCCTCACGGACGACCCACCACAGGACGTCAAACGCCTCGTTCGGCAGTGTCACAGCCCCGAGCCGATGCAACAGATGGAAACAGCGGAAGACGTCGCCACCGACGGCGGCACCACGGAGGAGTAAGCATGTACGATACGATCCTCGTTCCGACGGACGGAAGCACAGTGGCGGAGAACGCGATCGAGCACGCGATCGACCTCGCGGCGACCTACGACGCCGACGTACACGCGCTGTACGTCGTCGATATCAGCGCCATGGACGTCGCCGTCGGCACCGAACAGGTCGACCGTCTGCGACAGGGTGATCTGGACGACCTCCCGGAACTCCGCGAACGAGCGACCGAGGCCGTCTCTCAGGTCAGCCAGGCGGCGGCCGAACACGACCTGAACGTCACGGAGGCCATCGTCGCCGGCAACCCCCACAAGCGAATATCGACGTACGCCGACGATCACGCCGTCGATCTGATCGTCATGGGCTCTGCGGGCCGCGGCGGCGTTCGACGCGCCCTCCTCGGTAGCGTCGCCGAACGAACGCTCAGGACGACTGACATTCCGGTACTCGTCGTCGACGTCCGCCAGGACAGCTGATCGAGTCCCTCGAGGAGAACGGATACGGTTGTGCGTTCGGCCTCGAGAAGCGAACACAAACTTATAGTAGCCACTGAAAGTCATTGCACACCCGATCGCCAGACGAAAAGCGCGGTTCGGAACGAGCGAAGTGAGTGAGAACCGCGGAATAGCGAGCGGGGAACGCAGTGATCCGTGAGCTCGGCGATCTGTGTGTAAATCGTTTCAGTTGTTACTATCGTTCTCCGACCGGTCGCGTTCGCCCGTCGCGTGCTCGAGGCTCGTGACGAAGCCGAAGTAGGCGACGATCCCCGCGAGCATGAACATGTAGTAGGCCCAATCGGGCCCCTCGAGCACCGCGAAGAGCAGATGAACCATCGTCACCCAGCCGACGGCGAACACGAGGTCGACGAACATCCCCCACCGCTGGGCTCTGGCCTCCTCGAGCCAGGCGCGAACCGACGTCACGGCCGTCCTCCTCCCGTTCGCTCGGATTCGGTCATCGACCGATCGATTCGGCGGGGTCGCGAAAAACCCTTTCGGGAAAACGAAACCCCCTAACCTCGCCCCCGTCTGGGTCCTGGTATGTACGAGGAACCCGAGGTCGCCGTCCTCCGACTGGGTCACCGCCCCGGTCGGGACGAACGGATGACGACCCACGTCGGGTTGACCGCCCGCGCCCTCGGTGCGGATCGGGTCTACTTCCCCGACAACGCCGGCCAGTCACTCGAGACGGTCGCGGACATCACCGACCGCTTCGGCGGGCCGTTTACGGTCGAACTCACGGACTCCCCGAACGCCATCATCCGCGAGTGGGACGGTCGGGTCGTCCACCTGACGATGTACGGCGAACGCGTCCAGGACGTCGAAAGCGAGATTCGGACGACCCACCGCGAGGACGGGGAAGCGCTGTTGCTCGTCGTCGGCTCCGAGAAGGTTTCTTTCGACGTCTACGAGGCCGCCGACTGGAACGTCGGCGTCACGAACCAGCCCCACTCCGAGGTCGCCGGTCTCGCCGTCTTCCTCGACCGGCTGTTCGAGGGCCGAGAACTCGATCGCGAGTGGGTCGGAGCCGAACACCAGGTGATTCCGATGGAGACTGGCAAACGCGTCGAACCCGTCGACGACGATCGGTAACGCCTCGAGTCACACCCACGCCGGTCTGGCAGGCTGTCTTCGCGTCATACGGTTTACTGTAAGTCAGTACCGCCGCTCCCGGAGAACGGGTCCCGCGCGCTGCGGTACACAGTTACAGCAATCCGTATCAGGCTCGCCGCCCCGGTCGAAGCACGCGAACCGGCCGGAGGAGCCGTCGTCCGATCGTCCGCAGGATGCCCGTGAGGCCCATCTCTCGCTCGTCGAGTGTGTAGCCGGTCCCCACACGGTCGATCGGACCCGACTCGTCGTGGATCTCGAGCAGGCGGTCGAACTCTCCCGGAGTGAGGTTCGCGCGCGATCGGATCTCGTCGGCAGACAGGGGACGGTCGGCATCTCGGAGCGTCCCGACCAGCCGGCGGTTGCACTCGTTCAGTTCCGCGAGTTCGGCTCTCGAGAGGTCGTCCGTCTCGTCGGCCGTAGCTCTCACGTCGTCTGTTCGACCACCACCGGCGTCGTCGGCTCCGTCGTCACGAACGAACCGATCGAGTCCCTCGAGACAGAGCCATCCGCCGAGCACGAGCAGGAGCCAGCCGAGCCAGCCGAGCCAGCCGATGCCGTCCTGAAGGTGGCCGTACCCTCCCCAGCCGACGACCACTCCCAGCGCGATTACGAGGAGACCGAGGTCGATGTCGACGCCGGAGCGCTCTAGGAGGTATCCGAACAGTGGGGTGATGACGGCGACAGCCACGACCGTACGGACGACGTCGGTCGAGGACACCTCGAGACCGAGCAGGGAGAGGGCGGCCACGACGAGTACGGCGACGACGACGGTTCCAGGGTCGAACCGGTCTCGAACCCGTCGGGCGGCTGAACGGGACATCTGTCGGTGGTACGACGATTTCCCAGGTAAGCGTACCGGTCGCCCACGTCCATCTCATCACCGCATCGCCCCCGTCCATCTTACTATCTCGGTTTGTCGTGCCGTGACCGGGTCTGCTGGCCGGACGGCGGTTCTGCCGAGCCCGTTCGACCGACCGTCGTCGAACCGGGGTACTTTTTCATCGATCCGGACCGCACTCTAGGTATGAGTTCGATCGCGTCGTTGCCGGGAACGGCGATAGAGTGGTACATGCTCGGGGCGATTCTCGTCGTCGTAAACGTTGTCGGCCTGCTCGTGACCGGGCACACGTTGCCCGCCGCGTTCGCGATGGGGCTGACGTCCGGGCTCACGCTGGCGCTCGTGGTCGTCTTTCTCGTCATCGGGTGGCGAACGATCCGGGACGGAGACAGTACCGAGTAGCGGGACCGAGATCCGTTCCGTAACCGCAGTCCCGACCGAGCCGAGAGGGAGACGAGGGCCGACACGGAGCGGTGGCCCACTGTCCCGGCGTGACCGCCCAGGGGTCGCGGGTGCGCCGGAACTGACGGACACCAGACCGGCTGACGGGGGCCTGGCGCTTCCCAGCCAAGCTATTTGTGTGCGTTCGGTGTCGCTCGATCCATGGCCGAGACCACCGCTCACGACGAGGACGTTTCGCGAGACGAGGCAGCCGATCTGCTCCAGGAACTCGCGCGGGAGCTCCGAGGCGAGACTCACGCCGAGGTTCGTGTCGGAAACAAGACGTTGACGCTCTCGCCGAGTTCCGTCCTCGAGTACGGAATCGAAGTCGACGAACGCTCGCCGATGCTCGGCGGCGACCGCGAGGAGGTCACCGTCTCCCTCGAGTGGGAGGTACACGCCGGAGACGACGCCTGATCGGCGGGGAGTGGGTTCCTCGCACCCGTTGACGGAGGTCCACGCCGCGACGCGACGTCGGTCGACGAACGGTAGTCGCCCCAGGCGTCCCTCAAAAGACTTAATGGCGATATGGCGCTACGGGTAAGTAATGGCTTTTGAGGACCTGCTCGAGGATCCGGTCATCCAGAAGTACTTACACGAGCTGGTCGGTCCAAAGGGGATGCCCGTCGCGGCCGCGCCCCCGGACGGAGAAGTGACCGACGAGGAGCTCGCCGAGGAGCTGGATCTCGAGTTGAACGACGTACGCCGGGCGCTGTTTATCCTGTACGAGAACGATCTCGCCACCTACCGCCGGCTGCGCGACGAGGACTCGGGGTGGCTCACCTACCTCTGGACGTTCGAGTACGACAACATCCCGGAGAACCTAGAAGAGGAGATGTACCGCCTCCACGACGCCTTAGAGGACCGTCAGGAGTACGAACGCAACCACGAGTTCTACCTCTGTGAGATCTGCTCGATCCGCTTCGAGTTCGGCGAGGCGATGGACTTCGGCTTCGAGTGTCCCGAATGTGGCTCGCCGCTCGAATCGATGGACAACGACAGACTCGTCACCGCGATGGAAGACCGCCTCGCAGCGCTCGAGGACGAACTCAACATCGACGAGAGCGCGGACGCCTAATGGTCGTACTTGCAACGAAGCTGTACGTGGAAGGCGACGCCCGCGAGCGCGCCCTCGATTCGCTTCGGTCGCTGGTCGACAACGAGATCGGCGACCTGGCCGCCGAGTTCGAACTTGGCGTGCGACACGACGAGTTTCCGTCGGTGACGATCGAGGGAGAGGACGCCACCGTCGCGCGCAACGTCCTTCGCGAGGAGTTCGGCGAGATCGTCCCCGACCTCGAGGCCGGCGAGACTTACGTCGGAACCCTCGAGTCGTGGGACGACGACGGGTTCGTCCTCGATGCCGGTCAGGGTGACGGCGTTCGAATCCCGACGGACGAACTGGGGCTCGGTCCCGGTTCGGCCGAGCAGATCCGCGACCGGTACGGTCTGGTCCAACACGTACCGTTGCAGTTCGTCTACGGCGGCCCGAACGGCGACGGGAGCGAGCCGTCACGGCTCGCGGACGCCGAACGCGATCGCCTCTACGAGTGGAGCCGCGGCGACGGTCGACTCAACGTCAACAGCGCGACGCGCGCGGAGGTGCGTGCGACGCTCAACCGCGCGGGTCACGCCCAGGACTACGTCACCGTCGAGCGACTTGGCCTCTTAGAACAGAGCGTGGTCTGTACCGAGGGGACCGATCCGCCGGGGTTGCTCGCGAGCGTCGGCGAATATCTGCCAGCGGAGCTCCGCTGTGTCGTCCCCTAGTATGAACAAACGGCTCGTTCTCGCGGTCGTCGCGGTCGGATTCCTGGTCAGTTTAGCCGGCTGTTCGATGATCTTCGGCGGCATCTCCGACGAGGAACTCGACCGCGACCAGGAGTACGACGACCTCCGCGACCGGGAGGCCGACGTCGCCGTCGACATCGAAGGCGGCGGGATCATCGGAAGCGGCGAGTTTCGAGCGGTCTACGACCTGAACGAAACCGAGGAGCTGTCGATGCATCGGTCGAACATCTACCGCGACGAAGCGCTCGACATCCACAGCGTTCGCTACTGGTACCCAAACGGGACCGAACTCACCGGCTCGGAACTCGAGGTCGATCAGAGTCGCTCGAGCACCGAGGTTCGAGTCCCGGACGGGAACGGGACGCTCGCGGTCTCCGGCGATGCAGGGTCACGGACGTTCCAGCTTCCGGCGTACGTCGACGGCTCCTACGACGTCACGATTCCGGAGGGGTACCGAACCTCGAACCTGCTGTTCGGCGACGTCAACCCCGGCGGATACGAGCGGGACATCGTCGACGACCAGGAACGGCTAACCTGGGACAACGTCGACAGCACGGTCTCGATCCGGTTCTACCGAACGCAGGATATCCCACTGTTCGCGGGGCTCGTCGCCGTCGCGGTGTTGCTCGGGGGCGCGGGGATCGGGTACTACTACCGCCAGGTGAAACGCCTCGAGGAACAGCGGGAGGAACTCGGCCTCGACATCGATATCGAAGACGACGACGACGGGCCGCCGCCCGGCCTCCGGTGAACGTGTGGGAAAACCTGTGAAAGATCCTAGTCGTCGGCCGGCGCGAGCGGCTCCGTCTCCGTCGCGAGCAGTCTATCGAGAGCGTCGACCATCGCCTCGACGCTCGCGCGGGTGATGTCAGCCTCGCTGCGGGCGACCGTGACCGAGCGATCGTCTTTGGCCATCGTCACTTCGACTGTGACGACGGCGTCCGTCCCGCCGGTGACCGCGTCGACGTGGTAGGACTCGAGTTCGGCGTCGGCGGCCGACCCGAGCGCCTCTCGCACCGCGGAGACGGCGGCGTCGACCGGTCCGGAGCCGGTGCCGCTTGCGACGCGTTCTTCGCCGTCGACGGCCAGCCGGATGCTCGCGGTCGGGACGGCTCCGCCGCTGGTCGCAGAGAGGTCGAGCAGTTCGACGACGCGCTCGCGGTCGTCGCCGGTGACGTCCTCCGCCACCGCCAGCAGGTCGGCGTCGGTCACCCGACGGCCGCGGTCACCGAGTTCCGTCACGCGGTTCGCGATCTCGGCGATCTCGTCGTCGTCGGCGTCGACGCCGTGTTCTTCGAGCGTCGCCTTGACGCCCGCGCGGCCGGTGTGTTTACCGAGCGCGAGCCGGCGTTCCCGTCCCACGGTTTCGGGCGCGTAGGGCTCGTACATCTTGTCGTCTTTGAGCGTCCCGTCCGTGTGGATGCCGCTCTCGTGAGTGAAGGCGTTCTCGCCGATGACGGCCTTGTTCGGTGGGAGTTGGACGCCCGTCGTCCGCGAGACCAGCTGTGCGAGATCGTACAGCTCCTCGAGGTCGACGGTGTCGACATCGTAGACGTGGTGGAGCGCGATCGCGACCTCCTCTAAGGCGACGTTCCCGGCACGTTCACCGAGCCCGTTTACCGTACAGTGAACGAGGTCGGCACCGGCGGAGACGGCTGCGATGGCGTTCGTGACGCCGAGTCCCAGATCGTCGTGGGTATGAGCGCTGACGGGGCCGAGGTCGGCAAGCCGGGATACCGCCTTCGCGGTGCGCTCGGGACCCGTGTGACCGACGGTATCGGCAAAACAGGTTCGGTCGGCACCGGCGTCGAGGGCGGTTCCCATGAGATCCTCGAGATAGTCGAGGTCGGCCCGGGAGCCGTCCTCGCCGATGACCTCCACCCAGAGGTCGTGGTCGGTGGCGTACTCGACGAGTTCGGCCGTCGTCTCGAGGTTGTCCTCGCGGGACGTGCCGACCTTCCCTTCGACGTGGCGGTCACTCGCTGGCACCACGATGTGGACGCCGTCGACGCCGCAGTCGAGCGCCAGGTCGATGTCCGACTCGAGGCCGCGACAGAAACTCGTCACGGTCGCCTCGAGGTCGAGGTCGGTCACCCGCGAGATCGCCTGCCGTTCACCCGCGCCGGTACAGGCGCTTCCGGCTTCGATGACGGCGACACCCGCCCGCTCTAACGCGCGAGCGATCTCGACTTTCTCGTCGGGCGACAGCGAGACGCCCGGAGCTTGTTCGCCGTCACGAAGGGTCGTATCGAGAAGGCGCACTGTACGGTCGGATGGAATCGTCTGGTCGGCGGAATGTTGTACAGGCAAGAGTGATGAACTGCGATCAGTGTCGTCGCGGAATTTCACGCCCAGCCGGGTTGCCCCGACTTCCTCTATCCTCGTCCGGCGTTGAGAACGAATCTCGTGGCATGTACTTCTCCCTATCGAACAGCCGTAACTTAAAGCCGCCGGTTCCAACGCTACGACGCTGACGGAATCGAACGGGTTCCCGGCGACGGCAAGTCCGATTATATAGTAACAACTGCAACGATTTACACACTGATCGCCGACCCGTCTGGCGATCAGGTGTGCAATGACTTGCAGTGGCTACTATAGCACAGTTGAAACAAGTACTATCGGACATCTTCGTCTTCGCGACGCGAACGTTCCTCTCGCGGTACCGACGTTCGTCCTCGAGGTACCTGTCCAACATGTTGGACGAAAACGTATCGGCGATGGGACGAAATCGCCGACGATGATCGAATCGAACGGCGATATGGACTCGTCTCTCGGCGACCGAACGCCCGGGTCCAAAAGCGTCGATCGCAGGCTTTACGCGTTGCTCGGACTCGCGACGATCCTCGGTGTCGGACATCACGTCGACCACGTCGTCAGGGGAAACCACGTCGGTTGGCCGTTAATTCCGGAGGTGACGGGTTTTACCGTGAGCCTCTTGATCTATCCCCTGATCGCCGTCGGACTGTATCTAACCCTGACGGAGCGGGTCGGGGCTGGCTACTGGGCGGCCGTCATCACTCCGGCCGTTCTCTACGTCACGGCCGCCCACTTCGGCCCGTGGGCGCTCGAGCCGCCGGCGGACGTGATCGGTCCGTACGAGAACGAGGTGGTCGGATATGCCGCTTTCGCGTGGCTTCTCGCCCAGGTGGCGACGATGTTCGTCACCGCGGTCTACGCGACACACCGGTGGTGGCTCGCTCGCGAGGCGGCGATTCCGCAGGGCAGGGGAAACGATCGCATCGACGGCTTCGACCACGAGCACGATGAACGCTGACGAGCCATTCGACGGAGAGGCGCCGATAGAACTGATCGCGGCGGGTGCCGTGACGACGCTGACGCTTCTCGTCGGCTTCGGATTGCTATTCGCCGGCGTACGCTTCTTCTGGGTCACGTACATCGTGGGATTCGCCGGCGTGTTCCCGCTGGCGGTGGGATGTGCAAGAGCCTACCGGCTTCGGCTGCGCCGGGAGGAGACCGACGCGACGGCACGAGAGCACGCGGACCCGCTCGCGGAACTGCGCGAACGGTACGCCCGGGGAGAACTCACCGACGAGGAGTTCGACCGCCGGCTCGAGCGATTGCTGGCGACCGATTCCGGCGAGAACGTGCGGCGGGAGCCCGAGCGGCAGGTGGACGTCGAAATCGGGTCGTAACGCTGTCGACTGCGTCATCGAGCCGACGGCCGAGGACCGGTTACTCGAGGCGGCCGTTGGCGCTTCCCGTCAAATGCCACTTGACCAGGCGGCTCTCCCCCCGGCGGATCACGACGCTCGCGGTGGACGTGTCCACGCCGAGGTCGTCGGCTAGTTCTTCGAGCAGACACTCCCGCGGAACGTCGAAGTACCCCTCCCGAACCGCCGCCTCGAGAACTTCTCGCTGACGGTCGGTCAGGGGCCCCTCCGATTCGGCGGACCCGACGAGCGAGAGCAGTTCGTACGACAGCGACGCGGAGTCGAGCACCTCCTGAAGCCGATCGAGTTCTTCGCGGGTCCCGGTCAGGTCGAATTCGAACCAGCCGTTTCGGACGTCGACGGGGAACTCGATCGTCAGCGACGACAGTTCGACGAACTCGTAGAGATCGGTGTCGCTCGTCTCGTACTTCGTCAGCGCGCGTCCATCTTCCGACTGTAGACGGTCACAGTCGTCTATCGAAGGATGTGAGCGAATCGCCTCGACGACGTCCGCTGGGCGTTCGGCGGTCACCTCGCCCAGTTCTAGGGCGGTGTCGTCGGTCCGGTATCCCGAGAGTAGCCTGAACGTCGCCCGAGGGAACTCGTCGGAAACCTCGGCGATCCACACCGTTTCCGGTAACTCGATGCGAAACCGTGCGTTAATCATCCGTCTCCACCATGTTAGCGCGTTCGTCCGTTACGGCCGTCACGGTATCAGTCTACCGTGCTCGAGGGTGGGCCGTCGATTCCATCGGCTGGGCACACCCGAGTATCGGAGTCGACAGTGGTTCGACCAAAACGCCCATCCTGTCGGTCCGTGTACGGAGCGTATGGACCCCACCCTCGAACCGCTCGCCCGGTCACTCCGCGAAGCGCCAGTCGTCGAGCGAAACGGGTACGACTACTTCGTCCACGGCGTCACCGACGGAATTCCGCCCGTCGAACCCGACGTGTTGCGCGCGATTGCCGACGCGATCGCAGAGCGGATCGATCCCGCGTCCGTCGATAAACTGGTCGTCCCCGAGGCGATGGGAATCCACCACGGGACGGCACTCGCGCTCGCGGCGGACCTCCCGATGGTCGTCGTCCGCAAGCGCGAATACGGATTTCCCGACGAGGTCGCGGTCCACCAGGAGACCAGTTACGGCGACGACGAACTCTATCTGAACGGCGTCGACGCCGGCGATCGCGTCGTCGTCGTCGACGACGTCTTCTCCTCCGGCGGCACGGTCGAGGCGGTCTGTGACGCCCTCGAGACCGTCGAGGCCGATATCGTCGACGTCGTGACGGTCCTTCGACGGGTGGACGCCGCCGACGACGATGTCTCACACGAGGTCACGAGCCTGCTCGACGTCCGCGTCGAGGACGGCAAGGTCGTGATCGTCGACTGATCGGCGATCCGATGCCGCTGGCGTCAGCCCGATCGGGGGCCGTCCTCGAGAGCTAGCCGATCTCCCGACTCGACGTCAGCGGCGCGTCCAGCGGGGAGTTCGACGACCAGGTCGGCCGTCTCTCTGGCGATCCCGAGCCACGGGCGAAGCCGCTCGACGCGCCGGACGGTTCCGTCGACGATCCAGACCACGTCGATCGGGAAGAAGACGAACAGCATGTGGACGTCGCGTTTTTTCGCCCCGCCGAACCGGAACGCGAGCGCGTAGTCGTCGGGAATCGACCGACGGAACATGAGCCCACGCATCTGCGCCGGAATCGAGTCGGCGAGGTCGACGCTCGAGGCGAGCACCCGCGGGTCGCCGCCGTCCGGTTCGTGGACGAGTTTCACTCCCTCGAGTCGAGGGCGGGTCGGCAAAAAGCTCACGACCGAGAACGGATCGGGAAACCGCGTACGACCGAGAACGGATCGGGCACCCACTTTCGATCGGATCAGTTCCCCCTCGAGTCCCGGCCTCGAGGGCGCCGCCCCGCCTATCCGCCCCGTTCTTCGTCGGGCGATGCTGGATCCATCTCCGTCTCGTCGGTGTCGTCGACGCCTGCGTCGTCGAACTCGAAGGCCGCCGGCGTCTCGTCTTCGGGGACCTCGCTTCCACCGTTGGACTCGTCGCTCGAGATGCCACCACGATCTGACTCGTCACTCGAGTCGCTCCTGTCGTCGGATTCCTCCTTCGAATCTACCGTCGCGTCGGTCTCGAACCGATCGAGCGCAGCCGAGAGCGCATTCGCCTGCTGGGAGAGGTCGTCGGCCGATCCCGACACCTCCGTCAGTGCGCTCGTCTGTTCCTCGGCGGCCGCGGCGACCGATTCGGCTTCGGCCGTCGTCTCCTCGGAGATCGTCGCCACCTCGTCGACCATGGCGGCGACCTCCTCGCTCGAGGACGCCTGCTCTTCGGTGGCCGCCGAGATGTCTTCGATACCGGCGCTGGTCGCCTCCGCGTGATCTGCGATCCCCTCGAGAGCCGTCGCCGCCTCGGACACGAGGTCGGTGACGCGTTCGACCTCGTCGCCGGTGCGATCGACCGTCCGGGCCGACCGCTCGGCCTGCCCCTCGATCGACTCGAGGCGGCCGTCGATTCGATCGGCGGCGTCTTTGACCTCCTGGGAGAGTTCCTTGACCTCGGCGGCGACCGTGGCGAACCCGTCGGTGTCGGAACTCTCCGACGAACGGGCCGCTTCGATGTTGGCGTTCAGCGCCAGCATGTTCGTCTGTTCGGCGATCTCGGCGATGGTGTCGGTCAGTGACGTGATCCGGTCGACTTCGGTTCGGAGATCCTCGAACTCCTCGACGACCGTGCCGTGTTCCGCGACGAGGTCGTCGCAGGCGTCGATCGCTTCCTGGGCGGCTCGGTTCCCCTCTCGGCTCGCTCGCGCGGTCCGATCCGCGACATCTGCGACCTCGTTCGAGGAGGCGGCGATCTCCTCGGTCGTCGTCGAGAGGGCGTTCGTCTCGGTCTCGATCGACTGTACGGCGTCGTTCTGGCGGTCGGCGCCGTCGGCGATCTCCTGGATTGATCCGCTAACCTCCTCGCTTGCGGCCCGTACTTCCTCGCTCGAGGCGGTGACCTGTTCTGCGGCCGTCGCGACGTCGGTCGCGAACGCGGACAGTCGGGCGACCGTCGCTTCCATCTCGGCGAGCATCTCGTTCGCGTCGGTGGCGATCGCCGCCATCGCCTCGTTCTCGCTCTCGGGGTCCATCCGCGCGGTGAGATCTCCCTCGGCGGCCGCCTCCATCGCGTCGCTGTACTCGTCGGCTTTCGACTCGAGATGTCGATTGAGTCGCTCGAGACGATCACGCTCGGCTTCGGCCGCCGCCCGCGCGTCTTCGGCCTCGGCGATCGTCGCTTTCAGTTCGGTCCGCATCGCGTCGAACCCGTCGTACAGCCGACCGATGTTGTCGATCCGGGATGACTCGAGGTCGACGTCAAGATCCCCTTCCTCCATTCGGGCGGCCTTTTCGGTGAGTCGATCGATCGACGCCGCCGTCGTCCTGCCGATCGCCGCGCCGAGAACGCCGACGAGGACGACACCGACGAGCGTGGCTAGTGCGCCGACCTGGGCGATCGAGTCGACCAATCCGAACGCCTGCTCCTCGGCCGTGTGGACGAGGACGATCCATCCCTCGTTGGTCGTCTGGTAGCCAACGACGTAGCCCTCGGGCGCGAACTCGTACGGCTCCCCTCCCAGGAGGTCGCCCGGCGACTCCTCGAGTCGTATCGCTCCGGGCGTCCCCTCACGGACGGCCGCGAGTACGGCGTCGTTCTCGTATGACTCCTCGAAGACGACCGTTTCCCTGTCCTCGCGATAGCCGAGGTAGGCGTCGTCCGCGACGAGCCTCCCGTCCTCGTCGAGGATCGTCACTGTCGTCCCCGATCGGGTCGCAACCGGCATCTCACTGGAGCGCTCGGCGAGATCGAACGTGAAGACGAGCGCCCGATCATCCTCATCGACGCCGATATAGTAGGATCTGACCGCCCGGTGATCGAACGCCAGCGACGTCTCGTCGGGCATCGCGTAGGCATCCGTGCGCTGGACCACGTACTCGGAGAGATCGTCGTCGAGTTTCTCGCCGTCCGGGAACGCCATCCCCTCGAGTGTATCGGGGTCGTCACCAGCCCCCGCGAGCACCTCGCCGGTCTCCGTATCCACGTAGAGGGCGTTCGTCCGAGCGTTGTCGGGTAACTCGCCGTAGACGTCCGCGAGGTAGTTCTCGATTTCGCTTTCGTTTTCTTCGCCGCCGAGCACCGGTGCCTGGGCCGCCGAGAGCAGAAGCTGGTCGTTTCGATCGTTCCACCGCTCGAGTGACGCCGCCTCCTCGACAGCGCTCTGGCGTTGGTCCGCCAGCACCCGCTCCTCGACGCTGTCGGCGACCATCGCCGTCTCCACGAGGCCGATAGCACCGACGGAGAGTGCGATCACCAGCAAAACCAGTCCGAACTTCAGCGCGTACCGCCGTCTGAGAGCGGCTGGAACGAGTCGTCGGATCATAATATATGATGAAATAATTCTTCTAACTATTATTTTTACTGGCTCGTCGATCGTCCGCCGAGGGGTTGAAGCCGTTCGCGGACGAGAGGTCGATCGACGATGGAGCGAACGCCGAACGGGACGGCCGTCGGGGTCGACGACCCCTACGAGTTCGCCGGCCTCTGTGACTATCTCACCGGCGACGGACAGTGTCGGTACGCCTACGACCACTACGAGCACGATCCGGCGTTCGCTCGAGAGCGTGCACAGGAGGGGTACGCCTGTCCGATCGTCGATCCCGACCCCGACGCCGAGTCGGATCCAGCGTGGAGCGAGTGTCCGCACTTTCGCTCGCGCAATCGCGACCGGGAGTGTGTCCGCTGTGGGCTCGAGGAAAAACGGATGGCCCAGTCAGAGGAGCGTCCACTGCTCGAGGAACACCACCTCTCGTACGCCCGCGACGGCGAACAGTTGAGCCACGAGATCACCGTCTACCTCTGTCGGTGGTGTCACGCCAAAGTCCACAACTCGTGGGCGAGGATCACCGACGACGTCGCCCCCGATCCGGAAGCGATCGCAGCACTCGAGAACCGACGTGGGCGCGAGTTCGATGAACTGGGATTCCAGTCGGCGGCGGAACGCTACGAGAGCGACGACGCGTGACGGCGGACGGCTTCGCCATCCGGGTGGCGGTTCGGCGACACAGACGGACAGGAAACTGATACGGTTTGCTGTAACGATTTACCGGTGCGACCGCAGGACGGGTCACGGTCGCACCGGAAATGACTTACAGCAGACCGTATGAATTAGTCGAGAATGTCGCCGACTCGACGTGGTTCGCCCTGTAGATTCGGCTGTTCGGCGACGATCTTCAACACTTCGTGGTCGGTGACATCGTGGTAGGATTTCTCCGTCGCCTCCTCGATCAAGTCCCGCTCGAGGCGGAACTCGGTTCCTTCGTAGACGACGTCGACGCCGTCGTCGTCGAACGCGAGCGTTGTCATAACCGGCCGTATGCGGCGGGGGGCTAAAAGGGAGACGCTCTGGCTCCTCGAGTTCCGCCGTGCGATGTCGAAGTCGGTGTCGTCAGACGGGCGACAGACGGTCTGGAGCCAACGACGAAGTTTATTACGAGGGGGTCACATTGGATCGGAGTGTGGCCGTACGCAGGGACCCGCTCGACGAACTCGTCGTCCCCGACGGGACGGAAGCGAAGGAAGTCGCCCTCGAGACCGACGGGGACGTACTCGTCGGCGCGCGCTCGACGATCGAGTTCGGCGTGCGCGGCCGAAACGTGATCGCCGGCGAGAGCGTCGAGTTCGGCGGCGAGATCGAAGCCGGTGCGGACTGTCGACTCGACATGTGGTGTGACGTCGCGGAGAACGTCCTCGTGGGCGAAGACGCCTACATCGGCGAGCGCGTCCACATCGGCGGACGATTGAAAGTCGCCGGCGATCTGGACATCGGCGACGACGTCGACATCGAGGAAGGGTTCGAAGCCAACGGCTGGATTGTCATCCGGAACCCGATGCCGACGATCGTCTTCCTGTTCGTCTACCTCAAACACCTGCTTCTGATCGGCGAGGAAGACACCGCCCAGCGGCTTATCTCCGAGATGGTCGACGACGAGGAGGGCGACCCCGACGCCGAACCGCTCGTCATCCCGCGGAACGCGACCGTCGGCGACGACGCCTGGCGGGTGTCGACCCCGGCGACGATCGGCGACGGCTGTCGGCTCCACGGCAACGTCAGAGCCGAGACGATCGACGTCGGCGACGACTCCAACGTCTTCGGGAGCCTCCGCGCTCGAGGCGACGTCACCGTCGGCGACGGCACGCGGATCCACGGCGATCTGACGACGCGAAACGGCGACGTCGTCGTCGGCGAGGACGCCCGAATCCTCGGCGACGTCTCCTGTGACGATCTCGAGCTCGGTCCCGGCGCAGAAGTCGACGGCTCGATCCGGGCCAACGGCGAGATCACGATGGGAACGACCGAGCGCGACCGCGAGTGATCGTCCCGACGAACCGCGCACCTTCTTGCGGTCGCGCCCATACTGCCTGACAGCGGACCGTCTCGGTCGGTGCCTGACAACGGACCGTCTCGGCCGAACCGGTTCGTACTCGGTTCTATCCGGCGCTCGATCCGTCACTTCCGTTGGCGATTTTTACCCCTATTCTTAATAGATGTTGTCACGTTAGGGAAAGACAGGCATGAGAACGATAGACACATCACGACGATGGAGGTGGCCATGCGATCGATCGCGCTGACGAAAGGCGTTCCTGACTTCTCGGAGGGGGCGGTCTCGTTCAACGAGGAGGGACATCTCGAGCGCGGGAAGACGCCGACGGTGATGAACCCGAACGACGCGTTCGCACTCGAGGCGGCCCTCCAGACGAGGGTCCGCCACGGCGGCCACGTCAGCGCGATGAGCATGGGGCCACCCGGATACGCGAGCGTGCTCGAGGAGGCGATGGAGGAAGTGTACGCCGACGACACCTACCTCCTCTCGGATCGCGAACTGGCTGCCTCCGATACGTGGGCCACGGCGATCACCTTGAGCGCCGGCCTCGAGAAGTACATCGAGGAGGTCGCAGAGATCGACCTCGTCTTCGCGGGGTTCAAGACGGCCGACGGCGAGACGGGCCAGACCGGTCCCCAGACTGCGTGGGCGATGGACTGGCCGATCGTCACCCACGTGATCGCCCTCGACATCGACCCCGACGAGCGGATCCTGCGAGCCAAGCGGCTCGTCGAGGGCGATATCGACGAGATCGAGACGGTCGAGGCGCCGCTTCCCTGTTTCGTCGTCACCGATCCCGAGTTCCAGCCGACCTACCGGAAGGCCTCCCACCGGCTGACGCACAAACAGCTCCGGTCGGAGACCCGGGAGCGGGCCGCCGATCACGACGACCAGCTCACGACGTGGGACCACGCCGATCTGAATCTCGACCCCGACTACATCGGACTCGACGGTTCCCCGACGATCGTCTCCTCGGTCGATCCGATCCCGAAAGCGCCCTCAGAGCGCGAGGCGACCATGATCGACGCCGACGACGAGGAGGGCATGACCGAACTGCTCGAGGAGATGCAGCCGTTCGCGGCCGGAGGTAACTGACGATGACGGAATTCGACCCCACCGAACACACGGTAGACGAACTGGACGACCACCTCGAGAACGTCGACGACGAGGCGGTGTTGCAGACGATCCTCGAGGCCGAACAGGCCGGCCAGGACCGGAAGACCGCCCGCGAAGCGGTCCACCGCCGGCTCGAGGCGATCGGCGCGGTCGACGACGACCGCGAGGGCGTCGAGGAGGGAACGGAGACGGAAGGCGAGTACGAGGAGACGAGAGAGGACGTCGGCGACGAGGCCGAGGGCAAAGAGCCCGAAGAAGCCGACACCGAGGAGGACACAGCAGAAGCCGACGCCGAGGACGAAATGGATGACACGGGGGAAGCAGACGTCGAGGAGGACGACGGCCTCTCCCATCCGACTCGAGACAAACGCCACGTGCGCGCGCTCGCCGACGGCCACTACGAGGACATGTGGGTCTTCTGTGAGACCCAGGGCGGCGAGTTGCTCGAGGTCGCAAAGGAGATGCTCGGCAAAGCCCGCGAGCTGATGGACGGCTTCGCGGAGGAGCACGGCGTCTCCGCGAGCGAAGCGAGCGGAGGCTCGGAAGACCGAAGCTCTTCCGGCGACGAGGAACGGGTCGTCGCCTTCCTGATGGGCGACGATTGCGAGGGACTTGCCGAGGAGTGTATCGCCCACGGGGCTGACGTCGCGGTGTATCACGACGATCCGCGCCTCGAGCGGTTCCTCCATAAACCCTACACCGAAATTGCGTCGCACATGGCCCGCGGCGAAGGGACCGTCGAGAGCACGGACTGGCGCGAGTACGACAAGCCCCGGTACGTCCTGTTCCCGGCGACGAACAACGGCCGGGATCTCTCGGCGAAGGTCCAGGCGGAACTGGACTCCGGGCTCGCCTCGGACTGTTCGGATCTGTTCATCCAAGAAGAGGAGGTCTCGAACCCCGTCAAGACGGGCGAACCCGGCGTCAAGAAGACCTTCGAGAAGGTCCTACACATGAAGCGGCCGGACTTCTCTGGGTTCGAGTACTCGACGATCCTCTGTCTCGACAACCCCGGCCGGGAGTTCCACCCGCAGGGGGCGTCGATCATCCCCGGGAGTTTCGAGCCGATCGAGCCCGACCCCGATCGGGAGGGGCTCGTGATCGAACACGACATGCATCTCGAGGACGACTGGTTCCGCGTCGAGATCACCGAGTACGACCAACTCGAGGCGGGGATCGACCTGACGGGCCACGAGGTGATCGTCTGTCTCGGCCGCGGCATCGCGGACGACCCGACCGAGGGGATGGAACTCGGCCTCGATCTCGTCGACGCCTTCGCGGACGCCGAGTTGGGGATCACCCGTGGGATCGTCACCTCCTCTTACCAGTTCGAGGGCCACGTCGAGGAGTACGCCAAGGAGGAGCGCCAGATCGGCGAAACCGGGCAGGTCGTCGCACCGGAGCTCTACGTCGCCGCCGGCGTCTCCGGAGCGGTCCAGCACAAGGTCGGGATGGACGAGTCGGACACCATCATCGCGATCAACACCGACACCGACGCGCGCATTCGCGATTTCAGCGATTACTTCGTCGAGGGCGACCTGTTCTCTGTCCTTCCCCAGCTAACCGACGCAGTCGAATCGGGCGAGGTCGAACTCGAGGCGATTGCGGACGGAAGCGGCGACGGAGGTGACGACTGATGGCAGCCGACTCGACCGAACACGAACACTACGAGGCCGTCGTCGTCGGCTGTGGGCCCGGCGGCGCGGCTGCGGCGGCGCGTCTCGCCGACCACGACATCGAGACGCTCGTCTTAGAGCGTGGCACGGAGGCGGGTTCGAAGAACGTCTCCGGCGGGCTGATCTACGGCGAGGAGTCCGCGCCGTACACGATCGACGACCTCTTCGAGGGCTTCCGCGAGGAGGCGGCCGAACGGCCGGTCACCGACTACCGAATCCACAACGTCGCCGGCAACAGCGTCAAAACCTACGACCTCAGGGACCTCCACGAACACGACACCGAGTGGTGTGACGCCGTGCTTCGCCGGACGATGGACTCCTGGCTCGAGAAGCGCGTCCACGAGAAGACCAGCGAGACCGGCGGCGGCGTGCTGACGGACGTCCGCGTGAACGGCTTGCTGCGCGAGAACGGCGAGATCGTCGGCGTTACCTGCGACGAACTCGATTCGATCGAGGCGGACCTGATCGTCGCGGCCGACGGCGTCAACTCCGAACTCGCCCGCGATGCCGGGTTGATGGACTGGGCGGAACCCGACGAGTGGTTCCAGGGCGTCAAAGCCACCGTCGAGATGGATCCGGACGTCATCGACGACCGGTTCGGACTCGAGTCGGACGAAGGGGTCGCCCACCTCTTCTCGGGCGATCTCTTCGCGGACGTCCGCGGCGGTGGCTTCCTCTATACGAACGAGGACTCACTGTCGATCGGCACCGTCTTCCACCTTGATAGCCTCGTCGAACAGCGCGCGGAACCCCACGAACTGCTCGACGCCTTGCTCACCCACCCGTTGCTGGCCACCTGGCTCGGCGACGAGTACGACGAGCGCGAGTACGCGGCGAAACTCGTCCCCGACTCGAAGAAGGTGGCCCATCCCGAACCCCACCAGGGTCGGCTCGTTCTCGTCGGCGACGCCGCCGGACAGATGCAGGCCCAGGGCCCGATCATCAAAGGGATGAACCACGCCGTCACGGCCGGCGCGCTCGCTGCCGATGCCTTCGCCGTCACCCGCGGCAACGCCGATCCCGCCGCGGCCGGGCGACGGTACGCGAAGATGCTCGAGGATTCTGGGACGATGGACAAACTCCGTCCCCGGCGGTACGACCTCGCGCGGACCGTCGGCGAGCGCGACGTGGTGACGAGCGTCGTCGACAGCGTTCTCGAGTCACCGATCGGTTCGATCGCGGTCGGCAACCCGATCGCCGACCGGCTGCTAAAGCGGGCGTACAACTCCCCCTTCCTCGTCTCGATGCTCCCCGACACCGCCACGGGCTACGTCACGCTCCCGAGTGTCATCGGCGAGACCCACGGCAAGACCATCCACTGGGAGAACGAGGTCGACCCGCCGTCACTCGAGGAACGGATCGGCGACCTCACCTACAACACGGACGTCGGCAACCCCCACATCGAACTCGTCGACGAATCCTACGAGGCCAGCGGCGCGGCGGTCGCCGCTTGTCCGGTCAGCGCCGAGGAGTTCGGCGGCGGCTGTTATCGCTCGGAAACCGTCGAGACGAACGGCACCGAAGAGACGCTGGTCAGCCTCGACACCCAGCCCTGCGTCGAGTGTGGCACCTGCGCCGTCGTCGCCGACACCGAGTGGGAACACCCCCGCGGCGGCAAGGGCGTCGAGTACCGGGAGGGATGATCCGACGAACCGCCGGTCGCCTCCTACCGTGACCGTGAGCCGATACGGGCCGCGAATCGCCGCCCTCGAACGCCGGGCCGAACGAGATCGGAAACGACTCGAGCCCGAAGACGAGCAGCCAGAACCAGACGACGCTACAACCTACCTCCGGGAGGGTGCTGGCCGAGCGATCTGGCTCTACGTCGAGGGGCGAACCGGCGGGCGGATGGTTCGTTTCTCGCCCGCGGAGTTAGACGCACTCGAGCGCGCGATGAACGCCTGGCTCGAGTGCTATGCCCGTTGTCACGGCGTCAAACTCGAGGCCGACTTCTCGATTCGCGAGGCGGCCGAACTGTTACTCGAGACGCGAAACGTCGACGACGTTGGCCAGTTGCTCACTGACGTTCCCTCGCGGTGATCGCTGGCGGTCGATCGTCCCGGCTGTCACCGGCGACCGAACGCGGAGGTCGAGCCGAGGCAAACGATAACGGTCTCGAGGTGGTACCGAACGCGTGAGTCTCATCGTCGAGTTCGAACTGGAGACGCCGATCCTCCGTGTTGCCTCGGGTGCGATCGACCGCATTCGGCTCGAGGAGGTGTACGAAACTGAATCCGGCAAGTCCAAGCTCCTGTTCTGTGCGTTCGGCGAGAGGTTCGACCGGTTCGAATCTGCGCTCGCGGACGATCCGACCGTTCGGGAGTTTGCCGACATCGAGGAGGGGATGGATCGGCGCCTGTACAGCGTCATCCTCACCGAGGAGGCGGCGGGACAACTGACGTATCCCGTCGCCGCCGAGTACGACGTCTCGATCCTCGAGATCGTGGCGACCGACGAGACGGTCGTTCGCGCACGCGTTCCGTCCCGGGAAGCGCTTACGGCCTATCGTAACCGCTGTCTCGAGAAGGATCTCGGATTCCGAGTACAACGTCTCTACCGGGAACAGAACGCCGAAACCGGCCGCTACGGACTCACCGACGCCCAGTACGACGCGCTCCAGGTTGCCCTCGCGGCGGGCTACTTCGACGTCCCACGCGAGACGACCCTGTCAGCCCTGGCGTCCGAGCTCGATGTGTCTGCACAGGCGCTGTCGACACGGCTTCGCCGCGGCCAGACGGCGATCCTCGAGCACACGCTCGAAGACGACCCGACTTAAATCGTTGACCACTCAATGCGGTTCCTTTCGGGTGTCAGTGGCGTTCATTGAGTATGAACGCAAACCAGCGAATCTCTGACGAGCACTCGCCTACCGGAGTGGAGGGTAACGGTTCCGAGCCGTTCGTTCACCAGGGGGAGCAAGATCAGCCGCTCAGCGAAGCCGTTACCGTCGCCGTCGCGGAGAAAACGGGACTCGACGACCCACTCGCCGTCGCCAGCGAGTTCGGACCGTTGTACGACGCGGTTGATCCCGCTGCTCTCGATGCGTTGTTCGAACCCACCTCGACGAGCAACCGCTCCGCCGGGACGATTACGTACACGTACGCCGGCCACGACGTCGAAGTCGATACGAGCGGTCGGGTACGGCTCTTCCGACTCGAGTAAACGCCACACGAATCGGTCGGGAAACTCAGTAGATCAGTTCGTCGTCGTTTTCGACCATATAGAGCGTCCGCGCGGCGATGTTGACCGCGTGATCGCCGACCCGTTCGAGGTCTCGGATCGTCAACAACAGCCGCGAGACGTCCTGGAGCAACCGTTCGACCTCGTCAGGCGACTCGAGTTCGCGTTCGATCAGGTCCCGGACGACGATCTCGCTTGCCCGCTCGGCGAACTGATCGAGGTCGTCGTCGCGAACGGCGAGTTCCCGGCAGGCCTCGACGTCTTCGGTATCGTACGCCTGCATCGCATCCTCGACCATCGCGAGGGTCAACGTCCCCATCTCCTGGACGTCGACGTCCGGAAAGAGGTCGTGTTCGGCCTCGAGGGTGTACTCGCCGAGGTTGACCGCGAGGTCGCCGATACGCTCCAAGTCCGTGATGATCTTGAACGAGGCGGCGATGAACCGAAGGTCGGAGGCGACCGGTTGTTGGAGCGCGAGCAGTTCGACACAGTCTTGCTCGAGGTCGAGGTACATGCGGTTGATCTCGCCGTCACCCGTGATCACCTCGTGGGCAAGATCCTCGTCTTTCTGCTCGAGGGCGTCGAGGCCCATGCGAAGTCGCTCCATCACGACCTCGCTCATGTAGAGGATATCCTCGCGGAGTTCCGCGAGCTTCTCCCGATAGGATTTTCTGGCCATAGTTCAGCCACCCGTCCGGGTAGGGATATAGCTTGTGTCCACTGCAAAATGATCGTCTCCAGCCGAGTAGTAGGGCAGTGTACCGGTTTTCCGGACTCTCCGGAGACCTGTCACGACGGACGGTACTGATAGACTGCACTCCGCTGGGCCGGTTCACAGGCGAACGACTTCGTGACGCCCACACCTGAACTGATGGGCGAAATCGACACCAACCGCATAATTTCGCCCCTCAGTCGACGCTTGTCGGAGTACTAGAAAAAATCGTTTAGGCCGGACTGGCCGTCGTCGGTTTCGTCACGGTTCCCGGTTTCGTCATCATCGGCCGTTCCGTCCGACGCAGCCGCGGCGTTCGTCCCTGACGTCGACTCGTCGCCGTCGGCTGTCGATGCGAGTGTCGCTTGTCCGTCCCGTTGTACGGCCTCGGACTCGGTACCCTCGTCCGGTTCGCCCCCCACACTCGAGTCCGTGTCTCCCGCGTCGAAAAACGCCGACCCGGAGTGTTCGACCGCCTCCTCCTCAAGCAGGTCCTCGGCGTCTTCGACGATCGACTGGACCTTGTTGGTGTCTTTGCCGCTGCCGGTGACGAACGAGAGCTCCGACTCGTCCAGGTCGTAGGTCGCCGCCATCCGAACGGTGAGGTCGCGATTTCGGCAGTGGTGAGTCATCGCGGAGAGATACGGGAGCACTTCCCGCCGTGCGGTCGCGACGCTCGTTCCCTCCCGTTTGGCGATACGCTCGGCGATGGCGTCACGAGTGTTTCGCGTCCCCTTCGTGCGCCCGAGTTTCGACCAGTAACTCGGCGGGCCGTACCGGGTCCAACCTCCCTTCTCCTCGCGCCGCGAGGCCGCGACACCCGCTGTCATGTTGTCGGTCGCGTACCGCCAGAACGAGTAGTTTTGCGTGGCGCGAACGCGGCCGAGCCAGCGGTCGGCGTTCGAGAGGTAGCCGTAGGCGTCGGCGAGTTCCTCGCCCGCGTAGTCTTTCGCCAGGTTGTCTTCGATCCAGTTGAGCAACTCGTCGGGCGTCTCGTCGACGTCGTAGGACGCCCGTAGCGCTCCCTCGGCGTCCTCTTCTTTGATGAGCGCGTCGAGGAAGTCGAAGATCCCTTCAGTCCGGTCGCGTTCACTGGTCACGACGTCGTCGACGGTCAGTCGCTCGGCTTCCTCCGCGACCGCCTGCAGGTCGTTGACCGCAGACCGCAGGTCGCCGCTGGTCGACTCCGCGATTTTCTCGAGGGCCTCCTCCTCGAACTCGACCCCTTCGCGCCGACAGATGTCCCGTAGAACGGGAACGATCGAGCGCTTCGAGACGTCGCGAAACTCGATCGTCTCGCAGGCGTTGCGAAGGGACTTGCTCATGTCGTAGAACTCGTTGGCCACGAGGACGACCGGCTGGTTTGCCTCCTTGACGACGCGGGTAACCTCTCGAGAGCCGCCGTAGTCGGCGTTGCCGTGGAAGTTGTCGGCCTCGTCCAAGATGACGAGCCGTCGCCCCGATTCGCCGCCGGTGAGCGTCCCGCTTTTCGACGCTTCACCGGCGACTCGTTCGATCACGTCGGCCCCCCGGCTGTCGCTGGCGTTGAGTTCCATCACCGGCCAGCCCATGTCGTTTGCGAGCGCGTGGGCCGCGGAGGTCTTCCCAACTCCGGGGCTGCCGTGGACGATCACCGCCTCCCGGTGGTCGTCCCACGTCTTCGCCCACTCCTCGAGGTTGTCGCGGGCCTTGTTGTTCCCCCGGACCTCCGACAGCGTCGTCGGCCGATAGGTCTCGGTCCAGTCGCTCATTAGCGGTGATAGGGAGGAGCGGCGTTTAGTGATTGCGGAGCGTCACTCCTCGTCGACGGTTTTCGGGTCGAGTCGAGACGGAACGCCCTCGTACGCATCGTCGCTCGAGCGGATCGAGCCATCGTCACCGCCGGTTTCGCTTTCGGACCGTCCGGCCTCCTCGAGTGCCGTCTCTCGACCCCGCTTTCGAAGCTCACGGGCGTCGGCATCGACGTCGGCAAATTCGTCTCTGCACTCTTCGAGTGACTCGGAAGCCATGGTTGGATCGTACGACATGCGGTCACAAAACAGTCGGTGGTGGCTCCGGAATCCGCGCTCGTCGCGGACGCCGTCGCCGCCGTCGCTGGCGGTGTGACCGCCGGCGTCGTCGGTGCGGCAGCGGTCACCGGCTTCGTACGCACCGAACCCGACCTGCCCGGCGTCGGCGACCCCGCAACCGTTCGGGGTCAGTACGCGCGATACCTCTCGGTTTTGTTTCTGGTGGTTCTCCTGCTCGTCGCCGCGCTCGAGTCGGCGACCCGAGCCGGGACCCTCGCGATCGGTGCCGTCGTCGGGGGCGATCGGTGTCGGACTCTGGGTGCTCGCGGCCGCCGAGTTCGATCCGCGGAGCGTCCGCATCCTCGAGGGTGACGACGAGTCCGTCTCCGTTCGACTGCTTGGGCCACCGGGCGGACGAACCCTGTTCGTCTCGAGCGGAGCGCTCGAGGCCCTCGACGACGAGACGCTACGCGTGGTGGTGGTGACCCACCACGTGCAGGCGGCGTACTATCGGTCCGTCGCCCTCGTAGCCGTCGTCGCGGCCGTGGCGGTACCAGCCGTCGCGGCGGTCACCGGTGATCTCCCGGTTCCTGTTGGGTTCGCAACTGCCGTGATCGTCGCCTTGGGCGGGCTGTGGGTGCTGCGGTGCATCCGGCTCGCCGCCGACGACCGCGCCGTCGAACGCGTCGGTGCCGACGACCTCGCCGCCGCGTTCGAACGCGCCGCCGACGCGGCCGGATTCGATCTCGAGGCGGACAGCGGTCGAAACTGGTTTTCGACTAGCCCGGCGCTTTCGGTGCGAATCGAGCGACTCCGAAATCGCGCGGTCACGGAATCGTCTCTGGAGTGATCGTCTCGAGGACGGAACTGCCCGCCTCGGGCCCGTTGTGTTCGACGCGCCTCCGAGAGCAGTTCTGGGCGCCGCGGGGAGGGGCCGCGGTCGGACGTCGGTCCGAGGGAGGCGTCACCGGTAGAGCGAGAGATAGAGCATCCCGAATCCGACGATGAAGGGGACCGTCTCGGCGATGTAGAAGACGGTCATCGGGTCGGAAAGCTGTGAGACGATCGTCGTCAGCCCCACACCCATGCTGAGAAACGCGAAGCCGATAAACGCCGACTCGAGCCGCTTCGACGGATTCTGTCGGTAGGACTGAAAACTGATGAGGGTCAGGCCGAGCGCGAGCGCGAAGACGATCATCTGCATCAACATCAACAGAACGTCTATCAATTCATTCATACTGACACCCGTTGGGTAGCGTTCGCATCGGCTCTACTTAACACCAAGCTCGTCCCAGAGCTGGGTAAACCGGTCCGGGAGATTCTCCTTTCGAAAGATACGGACGTCGTACTCGTCGTCCTCGAGAGAGATTACCGTGCTGTCGAAGTTACACCGGTACTCCTTGTAGTGGTTCCCGTCGTCGGCGACGAGCGTTCGCTCCTTGACGAGGTCGTGTTCCTGGAGGACGTCGAGACGTCGGTAGATCGTTGGCTGAGAGAGTTCGAGCCGCTCGGCCAGCTCCTTTGCGGAGCCGGATTCACGGCTGATCGAGGCGAGCACAGTGCGTGCGTGCTTGTCCCCGATCGTATTGAGGATCTCTTCGATGGGGGTTTCATCCTCCATGTATATTCGATACTGTAATTCCCATGCAAAAGGTTTTCTGGGTTGTGAAAATACTCGTCGAGTCTTGCGATTTCGCTGATGAGTTCCGATCGAGATGCTACCAGCAACTATCGTAGCCACTGTCCGTCTTGTACACCGGATCGCCAGCCGGTTCGGCGATGGGTGTGTGAGACGGTTTACTGTCAGTCGGTGCTGCCGGACCCGCGACCTGTCTGCGGGTTCGCCGGGACACAGGAGCAGCAATCCGTATCAGTGGCTCCGATAGAACGGTACCCCCGGTGATACCAGCCTTGATTTCGCCGAGGAACGCCTCAACGAGT
Source organism: Natrialba sp. INN-245 (assembly GCF_009807105.1). Classification (NCBI taxonomy): domain Archaea; kingdom Methanobacteriati; phylum Methanobacteriota; class Halobacteria; order Halobacteriales; family Natrialbaceae; genus Natrialba; species Natrialba sp. INN-245. The sequence goes on from NZ_WUBV01000017.1 coordinate 338,304, forward strand.
TGGGCGTTCTCACATCGAGAAAATACCTTTATATAGTAATTATCCGCGAACGAAGTCACTGACCGTGATATATGATGGGTGGGTGTGATACATCGGTATGGCAACGACTAATGACGTCTCAAACGGGATGACCGAACCATGTGAAGTGTGTGAGATGGATACGTTACACGAAGTGACGGTCCAACTCGTAACCGAGGGCGACGAGGGGGAAAACGCGCGGTACTCCCGCGAACCCTACCGCGTTCGGGAATGTCAGCGGTGTGGGAACCGCGAGAGTCAGCGCATGAACAACGCCTGAGTACCGACTCACGGACGACCGGCGGCCCCCTGTCAGCGGCCAACTGCCGTCGGTGTCGTCCGCACGAAACCGCTCCATTGTACCCACCGGTCGTCCGCGCTCTCACGCGGGCGGCCGTTTTTGCGTTCCCCGCGACAACCGAGTAGCGACGCTCACGTTCGCGACTCCCATCGAGCAGAAATCGCGGGTTCCACTCGAGTCGAAATCGTCGATCCGACGTCTTTCCGGTTGTAATCGGAACGTTGACACTCGAGGAGACGAAAAATTTCCAAGAGGAACAGCCGTGAGACAGTCGAGGACCGATCGTGTGATCGCCGCAGGGAGAGACGCCGTCCGCCGGTTCTGGTCGCTGCTGATAGCAGTTACGATGGGGCTGTGTGCGATCGCGTTCTTCCGCGTCGAACCGGCGTTTTCGCTTCTGTACGGCGTCGTTGCCGTCCTGTCGGCCGCGGCGTTTGCCTCCGGGCGGTTCCAGGCGTTCGTCGACGACAACCGGGCGGCCGTCTTCGGTTCGCTCGTCGCGTTCGTCGGGATCGTTCTCGCCGCCCTCACCGTTCTCAGGTAACGTTGTCTACCGGTCGTTCGAACGAATGAGATCTAAACACTGAACACCCAACTGATGGTGTCGGTCTCACCCTTTCGCTCCTGCAGTTGGATCGAAACGGAACACTCGGGACGGGTGACTCAGGACCCCGTCTTTCCTCGCCCGCGTCCGGTCGAATCGAAAGGACGCCCCCGGTGACGAACGCTTGGCTGGGAGGTGGCGGCCGACGGACGCGATACGGTCGTAACGGCGGTGGTTTCCGATCACTCCTCGCTACGCAGATCCTCGGCGATCCGAAAGAGCACGGTCCCGAAACCGGCGACGGTGAGGACGAACCGCTCGCCCGTTCCCGCGATCGGGAAGATCCGCTCGACGTCCTCGGGCGGTTCGTCCCGCGTCGGATCGAATCCGGTCGAGTAGTGCATCTCCTCGGTCGTCCCCCGGGTCGTCGACTCGGCGACGCCGCCCGTACTCGAGTCGAACTCGACGAACGTCTGGACGAGTCCGCGCTGGTTGGTGTACATCAGCTTCCCGGAGAGGTCGTAGAACCGGTCGTGGACCGGCCAGAAGAGGTTGACGCCGTTGAAGAAGGCGTCGAGTAAGATGTGTGCGAACAACACCGAGACGAGCGTCACCCACGCGACGCGGTAGCCGTAGGCACCCCATCGATTCAACACGTACGACTCCTCGCGGAGTTTGACGTCCCAGAGGAGGAGCGCACCCGGAATCAGGACGACCCAGACGTTGTGGAACGCCGCCCGATGGGTCCCCGGCACGTAGATCCCGATTACCGTATCGAGGTCGATCAACGCCGTCGCTCCCATGACGACGAGGATCGCCCTCGTGTCGAACCGATCTCCCAGCAACGCAACCCCGAGCAGGCCCGCGATCGCGACGTGGACCACTGTCGATGGCATACCAACCGTCTCGAATCGAGACGGCTTGATTGTTTGCTCGAGCGTCGGTCGTGTTCGTCCGATGACGCTCCGGTAGCTACTTGAGGTGACCGTACGACCGGTCCCTCATGGGTGGACGTGGACCGAAACGGGAGCTCGCGGAGAAAATCGCCGGCGAAATCACGCTCAGCGACGACCCCGGTGCGACGCTGCGCAAGTGGCGGACCGACTTCGACGTCTCACAGACCGATCTGGCCGCTGAACTCGAGGTTTCCTCGTCGGTGATCTCCGACTACGAGAGCGGCCGGCGAGAGAGTCCCGGCATCGGCGTCGTCAAACGACTCGTCGACGGCCTTCTCGCAATCGACGAGCGCCGTGGCGGCGATCGAATCCGCCAGTACGGTCGCGTCCTCTCGGCGGGATTCGAGAGCGACGTCGTGTTGGACCTCCGCGAGTACGCGACGTCGATCCATCTCACCCAACTCTACGACGAGATCGGCGCGAGCGAAGTCGCCTCCGGTAGCACGGACCGGATCAGCGGTCACACCGTCATCGACAGCATCGAGGCGATCACCCGCCTCTCGAGCGAGGAGTTCTTTCGGCTGTACGGCCAGAGTACGAACCGCGCGCTGATCTTCACGAACGTCACCCGCGGCGAGGGTGTCGGCATCGCGCTCAGGGTCCTGAACCCGACGCCCAACGCCGTGATCCTCCACGGAATCGAGGAGGACGAGTTGTGGGAACACGCCCGCGATCTCGCCCGGATCGACGACTACTCGCTCGCGGTGACGAACGATCCGCTCGACGACGTCCTCGAGCGTCTCGTCACCCTCGAGTGAAGACGCTCACAGAATCGACGATGACACCGACGAGTCTCGGACCCCGACTGGATCGCACTGAGTGGCGCACGCTCGGACTGTTCGTCGTCTACGTGCTCTCGCTGTCGGTCGTCTACGCCGTCGGTGACGTTCGCCTCTGGCTCGCGTGGGCAATCGGGGCGGTCATTCTGGTCGCTCTCGTGATGATCGCGTACAATCAGTCTCCCCCACCCGAGTGACGACCGATTCACCGAGACGTTTCGACGCGAGGGAGAGCTGTACGCCGACCTAACCCAGCGGAGAGCCAAACGCTGCCATCGACCATCCGTATCAGGCGATCTGCTCCTCGTACTCCTCGGCCGAGAGCAACGCCTCGAGTTCGTCCGTATCGTCGGCGTCGATCTCGAGCATCCAGCCCTCGCCGAAGGGGTCGTCGTTGACGAGTTCGGGCGAGTCGAACAGCGCCTCGTTGACGGAAACGACTTCGCCGCTTACCGGTGCGTAGAGGTCCGAGACCGCCTTGATCGACTCGATGACGCCGAACTCCGCTTCCCGTGTCAGCGAGTCGCCCTCGTCGGGAAGCTCGACGAAGACCACGTCGCCCAGTTCGTCCTGGGCGAACTCCGTGATCCCGACGCGGACGACGCCGTTCGTCTCGTGTGCCCACTCGTGTGATTCCAGATACCGTCGATCCTCGGGTACGTCGAATGTCATTGTTATACAGTTTCGATGAAGGGTGTGGTTTCAACTCGCGTCTTTTTCGACTGGCCGCGGACGACCACCTGCAGGGTCGTCCCGGGCTCTGCGTACTCCGTCGGCACGTAACCCAGCCCGATCGGTTGCTCGAGCGACGGGCTCATCGTCCCGCTGGTCACGGTGCCGACGACGCGACCGTCGGTGTTCGTGATGTCGTAGCCGTGGCGGGGAACGCCACGGTCGATCAACTGGAAGCCGACGAGTTGCTCCTTGAGGCCCGCCTCCGTTGCTCTCGCGAGGGCGTCGCGACCGACGAACTCGGTCTCGAGGTCGACGGTAAAGCCGATGCCGATCTCGTAGGGGGTTCGGGGATTCGACTCGTGATCGAACTCCTGGCCCGCGAGGACGAGACCGGCTTCGATCCGGAGCGTATCCCGGGCACCGAGCCCGCAGGGCTGGCAGTCGTAGAGCGACCAGATTCGCCCGGCCTCCGCCTTCGGAACGAGTAGTTCGAAGCCGTCTTCGCCGGTGTAGCCGGTGCGTGCGACCCAGCAGTCGACGCCGTCGACGGCCGCGTCGGTCGCCTCGAACCGGTCGAGTTCCGTCACCGATCCCTCGGTGACCGCATCGACATGTTCGGGTGCGTTCGGTCCCTGGACCGCGAACATGGCGTACTCGTCGGTTCGGTTGTCGACGGTCGCCTCGAGATCCCACTCGTTTCGGTGGCTCACCCAGCGTTCGTGGGTCGCTTCGTCGGTTCCGGCGTTGGGGACGAACAGGTAGGTCTCGTCGCCGTCTTCGTCCGGAAGCCGGTAGATCACGGTGTCGTCGATGACGACGCCGTCCTCGTCGGTGATCGCCGCGTACTGGGCGTCGCCGACGTCCAGCCTCGTGACGTCGTTCGTCGTGAGCCGTTGCATCAGCGCCGTCGCATCCGGGCCGGTGACGTGAATCTGGCCCATGTGCGAGACGTCGAAGATCCCCGCGTCCTCGCGGACGGCCGCGTGTTCGGTCCGAATCGAGTCGAACTCGACTGGCATGTCCCAGCCGCCGAACTCGGTGAACTTCGCACCGCGTTCGTCGTGGATCCCACGCAACGGCGGCGTCTGTAGCGGCATACTCGGCTCCACACCCCGGGAACAGTAATGTCTTTTGTCGCGCCTCCGCCGGGAACCACGAGAGTGGGCTCGAGGGCAGCGGTTATCGACTGAGGTAGCCGCCGTCGATCGCGACCGCTTCACCGGTCGCGAACGATGCCTCGTCCGAGCAGAGCCAGACGATCGCGTCGGCGATCTCCTGTGGTTCGCCGAGACGACCCTGTGGGTGCTGTTCACGGAGTTGCTCGACCGTCTCCTCGTCGTCGGACAGCCCCGCGTCCTCGAGCATCGGCGTCTCGATATAGCCCGGACAGACGGCGTTGACGCGGATGTCGTCGGTCGCGTAGTCGAGCGCGGCGACCTTCGTGAGACCGACGACGCCGTGTTTCGAGGCGGTGTAGGCGGGCGTTGCCTCCGTTCCGACCCGTCCGAGGATCGAGGCGGTGTTGACGATCGCGCCGCCGCCGTCCTCGAGCATGGCGTCGATCTCCGCGCGCAGACACCGCCAGACGCCGGTTAGATTGACGTCGATCACCATCTGCCAGTCGTCCGCCGACAACTCGGCCGTCGGCTCGAGTTGGCCGCCGACGCCGGCGTTGTTGACGGCGACGTCGAGACCACCGTACTCCGAGACGGCGGTGTCGACCATCTTCTCGACGTCGTCGCCGTTCGTGACGTCGACCTCGACGAACGTCGCTTCGCCGCCGGTTTCGTCCTCGATCGCGTCGACGGTCGCTTCGCCGCCGTCGCGGTCGACGTCAGCGACGACGACGGACGCTCCCCCGTCTGCTAACGTCTGCGCCGTGTTACGTCCGATTCCCGATCCGCCACCGGTGACGATTGCCGTCGTGTCTTCAAATCGTGTCATCTGAGATACCTCGGTTCTACCGACACCGCGGCTAACCAAAAACGCACGCCTCGATTACGGGGGACGCGAACGAAATCGTACGACGCGATTGACGACCCGAGACGGCGATCCGTTTCGTCACATCTATTTCGGCACTCGGGAAAGAACGGGCATGTTCGAACGCGTTTGTGCCCGCTTTTCGAAGTCCGTCGACGGTCGGACCAGTGAGGCGAGCGTCGGACTGTTCGTCGACGGGCCGAACGTGTTCCGCGACGAGTTCGACGTCGACTTAGACGACCTCCGGGACGCCGCCCGAGATCTCGGTCGGGTCGGCGTCATCCGCCTCTATCTCGACGAACACGCGACGCCGGGGCTCATTCAGGCGGCCGAAGCGCGCGGCTTCGAGGTCGTCATCACGAGCGGCGACGTCGACGTCAAACTCGCCGTCGACGCCACGGCACTCGTCAGCGACGGTGCCGTCGACCGCCTGGCGATCGCCTCGCGGGATACGGACTTCAAACCCGTTCTCGAGCGCGCCGGCGCGGCCGGCGTCGGCACCGTCGCGATCGCTCCCGGTTCCCACGGTCGCTCCGACGCCCTCCAGAACGCCGCCGACGACGCGATCACCCTCGAAACGTGATCCGGGACCGGTGACGTGGCGGTCGCCGGTATCCGCGCCGGTCCGAGGAACCGCTCCGACTCCCCGCGTTTTTTCGTTTCGGGAGACGGTCATAGCCGTATAGTACAATCATACGCTCGAGGAGATACGAGGCTTCCTCGAGGATCGCTGATGAGCCTCTCGAGCGTTTCGACGACCTTTCCTGACTCCCAGGACTAGCAGCGAGTATGATCGACGACGAGACGCCGGTGCTCGACAATCACCTCCACCTCGATCCGGACAACCACCGCGGGATCGACGCGGTCTCGGATTTCGCCCGGCTGGGCGGAACGCACCTGCTCGTGGTCAACAAGCCCTCCTGGAACCTGGGGGTCGAGGCCGAAACCGGCGAGGACTTTCGCCCGGTGTTCGAGCGGACGCTCGAGATCGTCGAGGCGGCGAACGAGGAACTCGAAGGGCGAGCCTGGCCGGTGCTCGGCGTCCACCCCGGACTGATCTCCCGACTCGTCGACGACCGCGGTTACGACGCCGACGACGCCCGCGAGATCATGCAGGGCGGGATCGACGTCGCGGCGGAGTACGTCGCAAACGGAGAGGCGCTGGCACTGAAGTCGGGCCGGCCACACTACGAGGTCGACGACGCCGTCTGGGAGGCCTCGAACGCCGTCATGCACCGTGCGTTCGAACGCGGAGCCGAACTGGACTGTGCGGTCCAGCTCCACGCCGAGGCGAGCGAGGAGATGACGGAGGTGACCAACTGGGCCGAGGACGCCGGCCTCCCCGCCCACAGGGTCGTCAAACACTACGCTGGTGGCCGCCTCGAGGGGCCGATACCGAGCGTGATGAGCGAGAAAGATCGACTCGAGGTGGCGGCCGAACGCGGCGAGCCGTTCCTGATGGAGACCGACTACGTCGACGATCCGGATCGACCCGGTGCCGTCCTCGGACCGAAGACCGTCCCGCGACGCGTCGCCTGGATGCTCGAGAACGGCCTGGACGACGCGGTCCGGATTGCCCACGTCGAAACGCCGAAGACGGTGTACGGGATCGACACCGTGGAGACGCTGGAACGGCCCTGAACACGGGAGTTTTGGTTCAGTTGGATCGTCGTACAGGTAGAGAAAGGCATTTCAAGCGGCCGGTGTAGGTGTTCGTATGAGCAATCCGCCGACCGAGTTCTACTCGGAGGAACGTTGGCAAAACTGGATCGGTCGAATCAAAGACGAGGAGATCGATCCGGAAGACGAGTCGTCGGCTCGGCTGCTGTTGAATCTGCAGGACGATACGGCGATCGCCATCGCGAAGATCGTCGCGGCCTACGACGACGGCGAACTCGAGGACGAGGAAGCGCTCTCGGAGATCGACGAGGTCCGCGAAATCGTCCTGGGAGAAGTTGACATCGAAGACGAGGAGAAGCTCATTCTGGTCGACGGCGTACAGACGAGCCTCGTCTGCGTCTTCTTCGCGGCCGAGGAGTACGTTGTGGGCGGACCCGCAGAAGACGGAAGCGTCGGCGACTACATCGGCGCTGCAGCCGACGCCGAAGCCGAAGAAGATCTCGACGCGGCACTCGGCTACGCGGCACAGGCCGGGACGCTCATCATCGACGGCGAGGAACTCGACATCGAAGTCGCCGAAGACCTCGAGTACGGACTCGTCACCGAGTGGATCAACGGCCTTGATAGTCTCCAGAGCGCGATGAGCGACCCCGAAGTCGTCGAAGAGGACGAGTAGCCCTCGAGACGGCCGAGTGTGGATCGGCTAGACGAACGACCGATCCCCGGAACGGAGCCATCGACGGTCGATGCTATCGGGCGACGGCGCTGCCGCCGGAGACGAGACCGGTTGCCGGCACAAACCAGAACGTTTTCTGTCCGATACGCAGACGGGGTAGATACTTCACTGGACCTGTCATGATACGCCCCTCTCTCCCGGTATCCAGCCGTTCGATCCTTCTAATCGCCGTTCTCTCGTGTGTCGTCGCCGGCGGGATCCTCGCGTCCACCGACTCGGCCGAGGCGACCGAACCGGTCGTCCTCGAGGAGGGCGATGACTTCGTCTACGAGGGACAGGACGTCGAGATCGACGTCGCCGATCGGTTCGACGTCTCCGAGGGCGACGAACTGTACCTCTACGAGCTCGACGGTGGCGAGATCGAAACGGTCGCCGAGCGTCCAACGGTCGACGATGACGGACGAATCTTGCTCGAGACGGGTGAGATCGACGAGGACGGCCCACAGTTTGCGATCACACCCGATTCGGGACTGGACGGCGACGAGCTCGTACTGACGATCGACGAACAGGAGTTCGACGTCGAGTGGGCGAGCGAGACGGTGACGAGCGGAACCAACGCCGTTTCCCTCGAGGTAGACAGCACTCGTGCGGGCGGGTACAACGTGACGATCAGCGTCGACGACTTCGAGTACGAGGAACTCCGTGCGACGTTCGTCCACGAGGGCAGTGACGTCGAGGAGGTGACCGATCCGGCACACCTCCCGCTCGAAGAACTCGGCTACGACCGGGACGACGGCGACGACGTGACGGATCTTCGCGGCGACGACTACATCACGCTGAACGTAGCCGACTCCGAGGCGTTCAGGGACGACGACGAGATCGTGGCGAATCTCATGAGTCTGGACGAACGAGAGGGGCTCCCCGACGAGGGCGAGTACGAGTTCGACGTCGTGGTCGCGGATACGGGCGTCGAGGACAGTTCGACCCTCGAGATCGGTGAGACCGCGGCCTCGTTCGACGAGGACATGTACGTCCGGCCGGCCGGCGACCTCCTCGAGATCACCGTCGAACTCGAGGCGGCCGACGAGGCGTGGCTCCAACTCGGTGACAAGGACGTCGGCTTCGTCGACGTGCTGTACGTCGAAGACGACTCCGACACCGACGAGGTGACGTTCACGATGAACACGCGCCTCGCAGGGGTCGACCACGGGGAAGTCGATGGACTCGGGCCGGCTGACGCCGATGCGGTCTACTACGCCGAGGACGACGTCGTGGAGAGTTACATTCACCACGAGACAGTCGCCGGCGAGGAGACTCGCGTCTCGGATGCGAGTTTCTACGACGGATCGGACCTCGAGACGGCCTCCCAGCTGTCGTTTTCGGAATATCTCGAGCGGCTCGGGACGATCGACGCCGGTCAGGAGCCCACCGAACAGATCGATCGGCCGATCCAGCCCGGAAACTACGATCTGGTGGTCGACAGGGGACAGAACTTCGTCGTCGAGGACGGCGAATCGAGCGCGGACGACACCATCGGCTCGGCGGAGTTAGGGCTGATCCAGCCGTCGGTCGACGACGTCGATACGTGGACCGCCCCGCAAGCGGAGGCGAACGCCGAGGACGACATCGAAGAGCTACCGGACGAACTGTCGGAACGCGATACGGTCGCGATCGGTGACCGCGCGGTCGCCCGGTTCGAGGCGACCGGAATCACCGGTGCGCTGGCGACGATCGACTACGCCGAGAACGGTAACGACATCACGGACGGGACGGAATCGGGATTCTCGCCGAACGCCCTCGCCGAACTCACGAGCGACGGGAGCGACTGGCTCGGCGAGGGCGTCGAGTTCTCCTTCGACGGCCCCGACGTCCCCAATCAGGAGCCCAACGCTGTGGCGCTCGAAGACGCCGCGAACACCGAGGCGTACGTCCTCGCGTCGCCGCCAGAGTCGGACGACGACGACGGCGAACTCTACGTCGTCGTCGACACCGAGGACGGCTTCGCCCAGGACGTCGACGACGGCGACGAGTTCACTGTCTCGCTGGCGTACGAGGGAAGCGAGTCCCGATACCAGTTCGACGGCGAGAGCGGATCGCTCGGCGGTTCGGATGGCGACGCGGACGCCCCCGCCTACCCGTACTTTTCCTCGGAGCAAACGGAGAGCGCCACGACGACCCTTACGTTCGAACGGGCGTCGATCACGTTCGACCGGACGGACGACGGCCTCGTCGCCCTCCCCACGGATTCGGACGGGAACGTGTCGGGTACGACTAACGTCGCACCGGGAACCGAGGCAACGCTCAACGTCCGGAGCGGGCCGCCCGAGGAGGTCGCGTCCGACGGCGACTCGAGCTATCTCGATCGCCAGTCGATAACGATCGAGGAACGCGGCTCGTTCGCGACCAATCCGGGTTTCGACGAGTACGGCTCGTTCGAGGTGAGTCCGGCCGTCGACAGCCGTACTGAGGGGGAACGAGCGTACGTCGAGTTCCGCCTCTGGGGAGAGATCGTCGCCGAGGGAGATGCCGTCTTCGCCGATCTTTCGGACGACCGGCCGGCGTACTTCGAGCCGACGATCGACGTCCCCGCGTCGGTCTCCGCGGGAGACACGTTCGACCTGAACGCGACGATCCGGAACGCGGGCGACGAACACGGCACCCTCGAGGTGCGGACGACAGTCGGATCGGCCGTCGAATCGAACGACGAGATCGAACTCGGCCCTGGTCAGAACGAGACGGTAGAAGAGACCGTCGAGGCGACGAACGAGACCGAGGAACTCCTCGTCACGATCAGCACGCAAGACGAGGCCGCGTTCGCGACGGTGGCCGTCGGCGACACGAACGAATCGGCGTCGAACGCGACTGACGACCCGGACGAGGCGACCGAAACCGACGACGGGACCGACGCGGTTGGGACGTTCGGCGACACCGGAAGCGACTGGAACAGTTCGAACGACGAGAGCGGGGCCGAAACGGACGACGACCTCTCGAGTGACGACGGATCCCCCGGATTCGGGGTGGTCACAACGGGGGTCGCCCTCGCCGTGTTGTCGGCGCGACTCGGTCGTAGAAGAGAGGGCCGGAATCGGTCGTCCTGACGTCAGGGGCCAGCAGAGGTATACGTCGGCACGATCATTCGAGAGTATGATGCGTCGGGGGGGTAACCGGGCCGTTACGGTCCAGATCGGGGCAGTGTTACTGCTCGCGATCCTCTTTTCGGCGTTGGCGCTCTACCAGGTCAACGCGGTCCCCGCGGAGAACGAGGTCGTCGAGATCGAACACAACCAGGAGGTTCACGACGAGATGCAAGACCTTCGCAATGCCGTTCGTGCGGTCGGCGCGGGCGGAGGCTCCCAGCCGACCACGGTGACTCTCGGCACCCAGTACCCGACGCGCACGCTCACCGCGAACCCACCGCCACCGGCGGGAACCCTCGAGACGAGCGAAGCCGGGTCGCTCGAGATCGAGAACGCCGAAGTGAGCGAACGCGTCGGCGAGTACGACGAGAGCCAACTCGAGGCGCTCGTCCTCGGAACACACGACACCAGAACCCTGTCCTACGAACCGGGGTACAACGAGTACCGGGGCGCGCCGACGACACGGATCGAACACTCCCTCGCGTTCAACGACTTCGGGGATGCGACTGTCGTCCTGCCGGGGGCCGACCAGCGACTCGTCGACGGCGACTCGATCACGGTCGTCTTACTCGAGGGGAACCTCTCGGCGACGTCGACGGGCTCAGTGACCGTCGATCCCGTCGCCGACGGGCCGACGGATCCGGTTCCGATCGAGCGCGAGTCCGACGGCATACCGATCACGATCACGCTCCCGACGGAGACCCCCGCGGCGTGGAACGAGACGTTCGCCGACGAGTCGGCCGTCACTGTCGACTCCTACGACGAGACGGCGGGAGCGCTCACGATCGAACTCACCGAGAATGAGTACGACCTCCAGGTCTCGAGGGTAGCCGTCGGCGACGGCGATCCGGGAAGCGAGTTCGGCGGGGTCGAGGACAGAGCCCCGTCGACTGGCGGCGACGAAACCCTGCCGGGCCCTCGAGTCAGTCCAGCAGTCGACGACGAGGTCGAAAAAGGGGACGACGCGACGGTCACAGTCGAACTCGACAATCGCGGCGATCCGAGTGATCCGGACGAACGCCGCGGCGGCGTTGCACTCCTCGAAGCCGACTGGGACCTCGAGGGGGAGCCCCAGGGTGAGACGGTCGAGATGACCGATCCGCCGGCCGACGGTTCGCTAAGCGATAGCGTCGAGTTGATCGAGCCGTCGGGCGGCGGAAACGAGATGTCGTACGCCGAGCTCTCGATCGAGGTCGACACCAGCGGACTCGAGGTCGGCGAGACGTACACGGTGTCCGTCGGCGCGGCCGACACGCGTGGCATCGAAGAGGCACGCGCACTCGTGTCGTTCGAGGTCATTGACGACGAGGACGATGGCGACGACGGTGATGATGGGGACAATGGCGATGACGACAACGGGGATGACGCACAACCACCCGACGACGCCGTCGCCTACCACGACGAAAGCGGGACCGGTGAGTACGAGGAGGGAGAAGAGAGTTTCACGGCCGAGGAACTAGAATCGTTCGATCGGGACTCCGTCGACCTCGTCGTCTTCCGGGATGCAACGACGTCGATCGATGGGTTCGATATCTCGGCAAACAGCGTTACCGTCGAGCCGGGCGTGACGCTCGATACCGGGGAGGGGTGGCACGATATCACCGTGGAAGCCGACGAATCGATTACCGCGTCGGAATCGGTGTTCCAGGCTGACAGCCCGATCACGGTCGAGTCCGGCGGCGATATCGATGTCGTCGACACAACGATTTCTACAGATAGCGGCGGCGCGACCATCGACGTGGATGCGGGAGGTTCGCTCACTGCGACGGGTACGAATATCGAGTCATCGGATCTATTATCTCTCGAGTCCGAAGACGATATCGACGTCACTGACGCAGAAATCACGACATCCGACGGCGGTGAAGATATCCAGGTGGATGCGGGAGGTTCGCTCACCGCGACGGGTGCGGGAATCGAAACTTCGAGTCCAATAAGCCTCGAGTCCGAAGACGATATGGACCTCTCGGGTGCGGAAATCGCGACCGAGGCAAACGGTGCAGACATCACGATTTCGGCGGGAAGTGATATCGACATCACCGATGGGGAAATTACGACTGAGGGCAACGGTGCAGACATCACGATTTCGGCGGAGGGCGACGTCGAGGCCACAGAGGCGGTGATTACGACTGGTGGAAACGGTGCAGACATCACGATTTCGGCGGCAGGTGATATCGACATCACCGAGGGGGAAATTACGACCGAGGCCAACGGTGCAGACATCACGATTTCGGCGGAGGGCGAGGTCCACGACGATGGCGCAGAACTCGACGCTGGCGGCTCGCTGGACGTGGACTGAGCCACTGGTGGCCGCTACAAAGCTTTAACCCCGCTCGAGACTTTGTCCCCTACGAGAGGTCATGGATCCGGACGATACCGACGACCACCGGGAGCGTGGAGACGACGGGGAGTACCGGGCACACGACGTAGAGGACATCTTCGAGGGCGACGAGCGAACCACGGCCGACGAGGTCGACCAGCGAATCGTCGATCTGCTCTCGTGGATTCTCGATACGGAGACACGAGCCAAGATCTACATTCACCTGCTGGCGAACCCCGGCAGCACCTCCGAGGAGGTCGCGAAGGGGACCGGTCTCTACCCGAGTACGGTTCGGGAGGCGCTCGCGGAACTCCACGAAGAAGACCGCGTCACGCGTGAGAAACGCGCCAGCGAAGGCGCAGGAAACAACCCCTACGAGTACACCGCGATCCAGCCGAGCGAACTCGTCGGCGGCGTCGCCGATCAGGTCCAACAGGAGCTCAACACGATCTTCACGCTCGATCGCGTCCTCGAGCGTCGGAGCGAACCCGACCCGGCGTTCGACGACGACGTCGAGCCGGTGACGATCACGGTCGACGACGTCTCTCCCCTCGAGGACGAGTCGTCCGACGCCGATACCGACGAACCGACGGACGACGAAGACGACACGAACGCCGACGGCGACGACCCCGTCTGAGAAGAGCCTCGGGCCACCGGGTCTGGGTTACGCGTCTCCAGTCTCGAGGAGACACCAGCCTCGAGACGATCGTTCCCGGTCGATCGCTACGGCTACCGTCCGGATATCGTTTTGACACCGACCAACTTTCGACGGAGACAGTCGACCCGATCAGTCCTCGTCTTCGAGCACCAGCGGTTTCGGCCGCTCGAGCGTCAGATCCCGATCGATAGCTGTGACGCTCGCCGTCGGCCAGTCATCCGATCGAGTCAACACCTCGAGTTCGCCGTCGACGACGAGGACGGTGTCCTCGCTTTTCGCGCCCTGTACCGTCGGGTTCCAGGCGTACGCCATCGGTTCGACGACTGGCTCGTCGCTGTCCGGGGTCGCGATCCATTCCCGCCCGGCGAAGCCGGCCGCGCCGCCCTGGTGGTGATGTTCCCACTCGCCGTCGTAGCCCACGTCGGCGTAGGCGTCCTGGATCGCCCCGAATACGTCAGCCGCAGCGCCACCGGCCTCCGCGACGTCACGGGTCGCCGCCAGCGCCGTCGTCTCGACGCGGGTGGCGGCCTTGTGGCGCTCCTCGAGCCACTCGGGTGGGTCGAACGCGACGGTCCGAGTACAACTCGCGTGGAGTCCCTCGCGCTGTGCCGTCACCGAGACGAGCGCGTAGTCGCCGAGTTCGTCCGCCGTTGGCGTGTAGTGGCGATACTGCTGTGCGCGCTCGGTGCCGCCGACGAGGACGACCGGTGCCTCGATATCGCGCGCCGAGAGCGAAACCAGCAGGGCCGAGGCGACCTCGTGTTCGGTGTCGGTGGAGCGAAGCTGTCCACAGACCGACTCGACTGCGACGGCGGTATCCTGCCCGAGTTCGCGATAGCGCTCGCGGTCGCGGTCGGTCAGCGGCTGGCGAATCGACGCCAGATCGACGTCCTCGAGGCCGGGAACGTCGATATCCGCCGCCACTCGTTCGTCGGCTCCGACGCGGGCTCCGATCGCTTCGGCGAGCGACGAGGTGTGCCACGGGAATTGCTCGAGCGTGACGTCGACCGACTCGAGGTCGGGGAGTTCTTCGGCGGCGATCCGATCGGCCTCGATGTTGTCGGTCAGGACCGTCACGGTCTCGCCGTCGTAACCAGCGGCGGCGACGCCGGCGTCACCTTCGCGGTCGACGACGTTGTTCCCGCCGGTGAACCAGGCGAACGAGTTCGGGCGCGCGAACCAGATCGCGTCGAGATCGTGGCGCTCGAGGAACGCCTCGAGGCGCTCGCGTTTGTCCATGCCGGGTGGTCGGGAGGCCGACTCTTGATACTGTCGGACACCAGTCAATGGCGGGCGGTTGCCGGACGAACGCGAGTTCGACGAGACGATTCCAGCGAACTGAGAACGACTCGAGACACCTAAATACGGCAGGTCCTAACCTCGGATCGAACGATCGTGTCGTCAGAACGTCCATCCGGCGGTTCGCGGTTCCGTCAGCTAATCGCTCGAGTCGGCTTCCCGCACCTGCTCGCGACGACGCTCGTGCTGGTCGCCGCGACGATCCTGCTCGGCGTCGCGGCGAAGGCGACCGGTTCTGGGCTGGCCTGCGAGGCCAACTGGCCCCAGTGTGACGCCGGCCCGTTCAACCTGTTTCCGGCGAACCTGCCGAGTTTCTACGAGTGGTTCCACCGGTTCGTCGCGATGTTCGCCGGCTTCGCGATCATCGGCTCCGCGCTGGCGGCCTGGCGGAGTCCGAGTATCGATACGCGCGTCGCCGCGCTCGTCGTCCTCGGCATGGTCCTGACGCCGATTCAGGTCGTCCTCGGGCGCGAGACGGTCCTCCAGTACGAGATGACGATCCTCTCGTTGCACTTCTGGACGGCGGTGCTCATCTTCGCGCTGTTCGTCGTCGCGACCGTTCTCGTCTGGGAGTCGTCGCTGACGAGACGTCACGTGCGAGGGGCGCTGGCGCTCGGTGCCGTGTCGTTGCCGCTTCACGTCGCGTTGAGTCCGATCGTCGTCACCGACATCACCGAGTACTCGCCGTCCGTCCAGATGGCCCAGTACGGCGTGACGCTCGCGTTGCTCGCCGCAGCAATCGTCGCGGTCATGATCGGTCGGCGACGGCTCTCGAATCGACGGCTACTCGGACTGTTGGCCGGCGTGGTGATGCTCACGTTCGTCGTCGTCTTCCTCGGTCGACGTGCCGTGATGACGCTCAACCCCGTACTCGACGACCTCTATCTCGTGTTCGCCGCGATCCTCATGGTCGCGTTTCTCGCCGGTATCTGGCTCGTCCCGTCCGCCTCGAGTCGGGAGGCGAACGCACTCTCGCGGTAACGACGTCCGCTTTCGATCGCCGAATCTTTCTCCACGTCGCCCGAAGGGGAGCGTATGCGAACGAGCCTGAACGTCCCCGAGGAGATGCTCGCGGAGTTCGACCGAACCTGGCAGGCGGAAGGACTGGACTCTCGCTCGCGGGCGCTGCGTGAGGCGATCCAGGAGTACGTCGAGTCCCATCACCGACTCGAGCGCACACGCGGACAGGTCGCGGCGACGGTCGTCTTCGACTACGTCCACGACGAGATTATCGAAGACCTCCACGAGATCCAACACGAGTTTCAAGCCGAGATCGACACCACCTGTCACGTCCACCACGGCGAGTGGTGTCTCGAGACCGTCTTCTGTCACGGCTCGGCCGACCAGATCCGATCGCTCGTCTACCGATTGAAGGACTTCGACGCCGTCGGGCGCGTCTCCGTAACGCTGTTACGAACCGATCCGTAGCCGATCTCTCACTCGCTGTGAATCTCGAGGGGTATATTACCGAGCGAATCGGCCATGTACCGCTGTACTCCAGATCCACTACAAACGCAGGCGAGGAACTGCGGTCGAATCGGACGGTCACGACCGACGAATACCATCGCGACAGTTGCCATTCTGGCTGCAGAGTGTCCGCTGGGATCGGTCACCGATCCGGAACTCGACGCGCCACTTTCGGTCTCTTCGCCAGTCCGACCACAACCGCGACCGTTATGACCGATGGGATCGTTCCCGGAGCCGTGAAGAACGTCACCGACAGGACGAGCAACCCGTTCGGCCTTCGTCCACCGTTCGATCGTACCGGTCCAGACGAACGCACGGCTGCGTTCGGCTACGGTGACGCCAACGCCGACTTTCACGTCATCGGTGATCATCCCGGCGTTCACGGCGGCAAACGAACCGGCGTCCCCTTTACAGAGACGGAGTCGGGGCTCGCGATCCAGGACGTCTTCCGCGAGACTGGTTTCGTCGACGGCTCAGAACGGGAGCCCGACCTCGAGAACCTGTACTGGAACTACGTTCACATGTGCTGTCTCCCGAACGGCCACGAACCGACCCAGGCGGAGTACGACGAACTGGAGCGGTTCTTCGACGCCGAACTCCGCGCGATCAACGCCCACATTCTCCTTCCGGTCGGCGAGCGGGCCACCGATCACGTTCTCCGCGAGTATACGACCCAGCGGGGCCGACTCGAACTCGATATGGCCGACCTGCACGCCCGAGAGATCCGCGGGCGTGGATTCATGGTCGTCCCCATCAACGACCCCTCCGCGTGGGGGGACGGGGATCGGGAGGCGCTTGTCGACCGTCTCGAGGCGATTCTCGATAGCGATTACCGCCAGACGAAAGGCGTCGCGACGTTGGTCGGGTAGCGTCCAGAGCCACGACTCGACGGGATCCTGTCACGAGTGGCCGGTACAGTCCCAGAGACGGGACAGTCGGGCCAGAACCGGAAATGAAGGTCGTCTCAGCGGTCGAAGTGCTTTCTGACGGTCGCCCGGAGCGGCAATCCGAGCGCGCCAACGACGGGCAAAACGACGAACGCGACCAGTTCGATCGGAAGCGTCGCGTAACCAGCCGCCGAGACGACGAAGCCGGCCGCTGGGGCGAGAACCGGGAGGACGTACAGATACGACGGCGTCCACCCCGGCCCGCGTCTCGTGTGATAGACGACGACGCCGAACAGGAACGGCATGAGAAGCGCACCTGCAAGCAGGGGTCCGCCGATCAGCCCCGTCGAAACGGCGAGCGCAGCGGAGACGAGTATCGTCTCGTCCATCGATATCGGTGCCCAGAGACGCTCCCGACGGATCGGACGCGTCAGAACGACTGCTGCGATGGCGGCCACGACCACGCCGGCGAGCACGAGATGCCACTGGGGAGACGCGAGCATCGGTGTGACGGGCTCGACCGTCGTGACGAACGAAAGCGGCGTCTCGAGCCCGTACCGACCGCTCGAGAGGACCGTCCACAGGCCGCCGGCACTCGCGCCAACGGCGGCGAGTTCGTCGCGGAGGCTCCCGACGGCCGATTCGTTCGCCAGAGCGTACTGTCCGACCCCGATCGCGTAGACGAGCACCGAGAGCCAGATCAGCGGGAGCGCGAAGTTCTGGCGGCGCCACCAGCGAACGACGGGGTTCCTGCCGGCCGCAGGCGAGGCATCGACGCTCGCACCGGCAGTGTCCCGGCTCGAGTGAGACGCCGCTCCTCGACTGGTCGCGTCCCCGCCCGGCCGGTGGCCCTTCGCCGTCCCTCCGTCCGTCGAACTGACGCTGCGTCCCGACGACGCCGTCCCACCGGTTTCTGCCGTCTTCGCCCCGCCAGCCCTGGCTGTACGTGTTCCGGTGTCGGTCGACGCGGTTCCGTCCGTGTTGGTTGTCCCCGACTCTCCGGGCCTGGTGGAACTCGTTCTACCTGTGTTGGTCGTACCCGTCCGTTCAGATCCGTCCGTCTGCGTCGTCGTACCGTCGTCGGCTCGGGACCCGCCGACCGATTCGGTCCCCCGCGAGTCGAACCGCGACCGGCTCGTTCGACTCGAGTCGGACGGTTCGTCGGCCTCCGTTTCTCGGTCGCCACCTCTTCTCTCGCTTCTGTTCTCTCCGCTCCCGTTGGACGTCCCTCGGTCATCGTCGGCCGCCTTGGGTTCGTCGTCGGTCGACGAGTCGGAATCCGCATCCGCCCAGACGTCGGGTGAGGGAATCCCGCTCGTTCGTTTCGCGACGTACGTCTCGTGTCCCAATCGGTCGTAGGCTCGCCGTTCGACCGGATCACCGAGAACGTCGTTTGCCTTCTTGACCGCGGTGAACTGCGACCGGGCCCGGTCGTCGTCGTTGACGTCCGGGTGATAGATCCTGACCTTCTCGCGATAGGCCTCTTTGATCTCCTCGGCGGAGGCGTCGGGAGGGATCTCGAGAAGGTCGTAAAAATCTGCTGTCATGACGGATCGGGAACCTTGGTCTGCTCCTGAATTATAAGCGGAGGGTTATAATTTCGATGTTCTGTCGGACGACGTCCACGAGGGAGTCGTCGTCGATCTCGTCAAACGAGTTACGAGAAGTCGTTCAACGACGTTTGTCCGTCGGTCGTGGCCGGCCGCGTCGGTTCTCCGTCATCGGGTTCAGCCGCCCCTGACCTCGGTTCGTCCGCCGTCGCCTCCGTCGACGCTGCCTCCCAGCCATCCAGACTCGCCTGATCGGTCGCGGCGAACTCTAAGTTGGAGACCCTGACACCGAGCTTTCGAACGGGGGCTGAGTCGAACTCCGCGAACAGCTGCCGGGCGATGCGATCGACGAGATCTGGATCGTCGACCGGTCCGGGGAGAGAGCGCTCGCGCGTATTGACGTCGTACGGCGGGAGAACCGCTTTGACGCCGACGGTCCGGTAGAGTGCACCCTCGCGGCGTGCGCGATCGACGACGGCCGAAGCGAGCGTTTCGATCTGTTCGTACTTGGGGTCTGGCTCCGCCACCGGGTCGGCGAACGCTGATTCTCGCGAGAAGCTCTTGGGCTCGCCTCTCGGCTCGACCCGGCGGTCGTCTTCGCCCCGGGCGCGGTCGTACAGTTCACGGCCGCGCTCGCCGAAGCGATCGATCAGCGGTTCGGGATCCGTCACTGCGACGTCGCCCGCCGTCTCGAGGCCCATCTCACGGAGTTCTCGCGCCGTTACCGGGCCGACGCCGTGGAGCAGGTCGACCTCGAGGGGAGCGAGGAACTCCCGAACCTCGCCGGGTCGGACGACGGTGAGCCCGTCGGGTTTATCGAAATCGCTGGCGATCTTGGCCGCGCTCATCGCCGGTGCGACGCCGACGCTCACGGTGACGCCGACCTCCCGCCGAATTCGGTCCGTGATGTGACGAGCGAAACCGTCCGCGACCTCCCAGGCCGTTCGCTCGGTCACATCCAAGTACGCCTCGTCGATGCTCACCTCGCGAACGACGTCGGCGCAGTCGTGGAGGATCTCCCGAACGTCCGCAGCAACCGACTCGTAGTAATCCATGTCCACCGGGCGATAGTAGCCAGTCTCCGACCGCTCGAGATCCGTACCGTCCGCCCCGTTCTCGAGCGGTTTCCGCCGGGGGAGTCGCTCGAGCGCCGTCGAGATCGCCTGTGCGCTCTCGACGCCGAACTCGCGGGCTTCGTAACTCGCGGTGGCGACCGCGCCGACCGTGTCGCCGGGTTCGTACCCCATGCCGACGACGACCGGTTCCCCGCGGAGGGCAGGTTCGCGCAGTCGCTCACAGGAGGCGTAAAAACAGTCGGCGTCGACGTGACAGACGATCCGGTCGTCGCTCTCGGATCGCTCGATCCCGGGCAACTGCGCCTCGTTTGCCATCCTCTGCAGTTGCTTGGACCGACGCGCTGTTGAACGTTCCGTCCGACTACGGCCACCGGCGGTCGACAGCCGCCTTCGACGGTATGCGTTTTTTACATCGTCCGAGCGGTTCGGTCTCGTGGACGGCTGACACGAGTCTCGACGGGACCACAGCCATCAGCGACAGCAGTGATACGTCGACACGGCAACCAGTTCGACGAGCCGTACGCCGGACGAACAACATTTATTACTGATTCGTTACTTCGAGAAGTTATGGGTGAGTTACTGGAGACGGACGGGCTACGCCGACGAGCGTTCTTGCTCGGGTCGAGTGGTGCCGTCGCTGGACTGGCTGGGTGTCTCAGCGACCGACTCGATCAGGGGAACGGTGGCGGGAACGGCGGCGGAAACGGCGGCGGAAACGGCGACGACGACGAAGCGGAAGACGACGCGGTGGAGACCGACGATACCGAACCGCCCGAACCCGACTTCGTCGTGGGCTCGAGTGCAGAGGCGGACTACGAGACGTTACAGGGCGCGTACGATTCTCTCGACTCCGGCGATGTCATCGGCATCGAGTCGGGAAAGTACACGGTCCAGCCGGACGTCGAGTACGCGGACATCGAGGGCGAGTTCCTGACCAAGACGTACACCTACGTCGGAGAGTCCGACGAGGACACCGTGATCGAAATCGTGATGCCCGAGGCCAGATCGTTCACCGTCCGGGGGACGCTTCACTTCCTGCTGGGCGATGGCCCGCCGGGGTTCTGGAACGCGACCCTCGAGATCCCCGACGAGATCGAGTACTCCCGTCTCGTCGCGTACGACGAGTACGACGAGGATGTCGAGGACGAGTACGAGGACGAAACGCGGGAGGCCTACGAGGAGTCAGAGATGGACGTGAACTACTGCACCGTCAACGGATCGCTCGGCGGCCCGACGAGCGCCCACGAGAGCGTCTTCAACGACGAACTGGTCCACGAACTGTCGGCGAGTGACTGTCGGTTCTACGACGTCGTTCGTGGGCCGTCTATCAACGCTCAGGACTGCCGGTTCTACAACGATCTTCGGAGCAACTCCGGCTGGGTCGTCGACAGTACGATCGAGGGGACAGTGGGCCTGAACAACGTGCTTTTGCGTGACTGTGAAGTGAGCCAGGGAATCAACGTCACCGGAAGCGGCGACGTCGAAAGCTGCGTCGTCGACTCGAAGCCCGACTCGAACCTGGCGATCGACATCAGAAGCGAGTACTCGGCGACCGTCACCGAGTGTGAGATCAACGGTTCGGTTCGGTCGAACGAGGACGGTGCCTTCATCGACCGGTTCGAACTGAACCGGTTCGAGTCGTCCTCGAGCTACATCATCGACGGCGCGCCCGCGACCGAGATCTTTCTGAACGTCTTCGAGGGAGGTGACGTTCGAATCACGACCGATACCGGCGATCTGAACTCGTTCCCCGCCGAAGAACTCACGTTGTACGATCCGGAGCGACAGTTAGGCAACTACTACGCGGAGTGGGGGGGCGTCGACGAGGCCGACGAAGGCGTTCTCGAGACGCGGACGCTTCCGGGCGAAGACGGAGCGATGGACCGGTTCCCGCTCGCGAACGACGACATCGAAGCCTACGCCGTGGATGCAGCCGAAGAGGAAGAAGACGACGACTGATCCGGTTTGGGATGACTGGTACGGACTGCTGTAACGATGGACCGGTCGGTCGCAGAACGTATTCCTCGTAGCTACCTGCGAATAGCCGCGTTTCCGGAACCGAACATACCGGCGAAATCCGACTCAGCTGTACCCGCAGCCATCCGTCCGATTTAAATCAGGTGTCGCGGTACCGCGACTCACGAAAGTGTTATCCGCGTTCTGGGCCTACGTCTATTCGCAATGGCAAACGGAAAGGTTGATTTCTTCAACGACACTGGCGGTTACGGTTTCATTTCGACTGACGACGGCGATCTCGACGACGACGAAGACGTGTTCTTCCACATGGAGGACGTCGGCGGGGAGGACCTGACGGAAGGGACTGAAGTCGAGTTCGACATTGAGTCCTCACCGAAGGGGCCTCGCGCCGCGAACGTCGTCCGACTGTAATACCGAGAGACACTCGTCGCTTACAGCGACAAACAACATCCTCGATTTTTCGGACGCTCACACCCTGCAGCCAAAGCTATCGCAATTTCAGAAATTTGCTCAGTTGTACTCACGCCACCGGTAGCCACACTCGGTGCACTTGAAAAAGCGCGTCGGCGGTTCGTCTGCCGACGCCGTTTGCTTGATCGTGTACCACGCTTCTTCGGTCCCACACTCGTCACAGACGACGTCAGTCGCTTTCGGCTTCCCCTCGAAGTTGGCTCCCTCGTCCGATTCGATCACGTCGTCGAGGATCTGTGACTCGGTCGTTACGAACTCGTCCTCGCGGTCGCGGTCTCGCTCGCTCGAGGCGTCACAGTCGTCGTTCGTACACACCATGCGCTCTCCGTGGGCTTTCATCATCGAGCCACAGTCGTCACAGAACTGCATACACGTGCATCTACGTCGTCGGAAACAAAAACGCTCCCGTCGGGAACGATCACCGATCCGAGCCGCTGCTCCGTCGCTCGAGGTCGTCGTTTTCGCGGACGACCGGGCAGTCGACGACCCGAAACGTCTCCAGGGTCGGCATTCCGAGGATATCCGTTCCGTCCCGACCACAGCCGACCTCCGGCGGCGGCGAGAAGTGATCGCACTTATGACAGTAAACGTGCTTGTCGACGGTCCGAACGTCTCGGCTATGGTCGGACGTATCGGCCGATCGATCCTCCTCGAGGCGTCGCCAGAGACGCTCACCGTCGATCTCCGTGACGTCTTCGCGTGTGAATAGGTCGTCGAACTCGGCGTCTGTGTCGGCGGCGTACTCGAGATGAGTGTCGGTATCAGCATCGAACTCGGCGTCTGCGTCGAACTCGCCGTCGTGCTCGCTCGAGTCCTCCGAAACGGTCGCAGCGAGATCGGAGAGCGGCTCGTCGCGGTCCGTCATCGTCGTTCGTCCGTCGTCGAGTCCTCCTGATCAGTCGGTTCTGGACGGCTGGGGTCCTCCCCGTCAGTCGGTTCTGGGGGAGCCGACTCGTCAGGGTCGCCGATGACGAGTCTGTCGGAGCCGAAGAGGGACGAGTCCCCGACGACGTCGGCGATCGGGCTCTCGCAGTGTGGACACTCGGGGACGTTCAACAGGGCGAGATCGACGCTCGAGTCACAGTTTTCACAGGTCGCGGCTCGAATCCCCTGTCGGTTCGCTCGGCGTTGGAGACGGTCGACCGCGTTCCGACCGCGTTCTCCGTCGGGTCGATCGCGTATCGCTGCGACCGTTTTCGCGAGAATCATCGATCGATCCTCGAGAACCTCGATCCGATCCAGTAACTGTTCTACGATCTCCTCGTAGTTGTCGAATCCTGTCTCGAGACGACGCTCGAGTTCGTCGAGGTCGTCCTGAAAGTCGGCGACATCCTCGCGCGGGGCGTACGATTCGTGTCCGTGATCGGCCGGCGCTTTGTCGTCGGTCTCGCGTTTGACCTGGACGACACGCGATCGGACGTCCTCGAGGAGATCCGTAAACTCCTCGCGTTGGGCCTCGATCCGATCCTCGAGGTCGTCGGTGTCGGCCGGTGCTGTGACCGAGACGCCGCCGCTTTCGTGGTTCTCGCCGGCCATGCGTTCCAATTACGGCTGATCGCCTGATAAGGATTGTTGCCGACTCGATCCGCGATGGGCCCGCTCTCGACCGGTTACCGAATCTTTCGAACGTTGCTGATATCGAAGCCGGCGTCGTGAATCTCGGTTTCGAACCGGGCGACGTTCTCGTCTTCGAGTCGCGAGAGTACGCTCCGGAACTGTTCGACGACGAGTGTCCGTGCGCGCTCGGACCCTCCGCTTTCCCACTCGAAACGGAGCGTTCCGTCGGCGGCCTCCTTCAGCCGGCCGAGCTGTGTCGGTGTGAGCGTGTCGGCGTTGACAAGCAACAGTACCACGCCGTTCCACTGGTGGGACGCTCGAGCGAGCCCTTTCAACGCGACCACGAGTTCCTCCCAGCTGAGCTGGTCGTCGACGGAGACGACGAGATCGGTGATCGAGTCGACGACGACGAGGTTTTCCGACGCGTGAGCGGTCAGGTAATCGGCGAACGCCTCGAAGACGTTGCTGTTACCGGTGTACTCCCCGAGGTCAGTGAGGTCGGCAGGCTGATCTGTGTACCACTCGGTCGGAACCGGCGTCAACTGAAAGTACTCTCGCGCCAGGTCGACGAACTCGACGTCGGTCATTCCTCCCTCGACGATCTCGTCGTCGATTACGACCGACATCTCGTCGACGACTGCCTCTCGTCCGTCGGTAAACGAGACGTAGTGGACTTCCTCCGGAACCGTCGTTCCCGGTTCGAGGTCCCCGTAGTGGAGGTCGAACAGCTCGGAGTCGGTCGCCGCGAGCCCGTTCATCACCGCGCTGGTGTAACAAAACTCCCGGGCACCCCCACCGGAGTCCCCGGCGAGCAAGACGACGCTTCCGGTCGGTGCACCGCCGCCGATCATGCGGTCGAGCCGAGAGATGCCAAGGGGGAGCCGTTCCATACCACTCTGTTCGGAGCGAACCGCTTACCTGTTCTGGCGGATCAGCTCCAGCGGGGCATCATCCGGTACCGACCTGCGGAGCCCGATACGCTCAGCTCCCCCCGGCCAGAACCACCCACATCACCCGATTCCGAGCCGCGTTCGTCGTTACAGTGGCCTCGAGCGACGGAAACCGGCTGCCGGGAACGACAGCCGTATCCCCGAATCGAGCGCCCACCTCGAGTTACACTACGCTCGAACAGTCACCGCGAGTCGCAATAGTCCTCTTTGATTGTCGGCGTCCAGAGATTTCTCGTCTGGGGATCGACACACGGTGTCGCCAGATACGCGGCGACACGTTCGACTGGCCACGACACCCCCTGCGAAGAATGGGCTCTACGGCGAGTGTTCGGGCTCATACGGCTTGTTCCGATACGAGTCACTGTCCCGATGGACCTGCGTACCCGCGACCCATGCGGCGGATACGTCGGAACGGACCCACAGCAGACCACACGATTGGCGGTCGATCGGAGAACGGTCGGCGATCGACCGGGACAGACTCATCGCAGTCGGTATCACTCACCGGTCGGCGTTTGGAACGCTACGGATGGATCTCGCGCTCGTCGAGCCAGACGAGTTCCCGGCCGTCGAACTCGAAACTCCCCTTGACGAACCGCGCACTCCTGCGAGCCGGCTCGAGGTCGATCGTCGACACAGTTCTGGTTACGTCGACGTCGTCGACCAGCCAACCGTACCGAGCGTCGGATTCGTCCATCTCCGAGAGGACGATCAGTTCGGACTCGTCGGCGCGATTCGGCGTCTGGTTCGTCGGCCCGAAGATACGCTGGAGGTCGACGACGCGGACCTGGTCGCCGTCGACCGTAATCGAGCCTGCATTCCACGGATCTTCTGCGGTGTCTACCGTGCTCGTGTCACCGACGCCGAGAACGGATATGACGGCGTCGACTCGAACGCAATACTGCCGATCGGCGAGTGAGAAGGCGAGGACCGCAACCTGGTCCGATTCGCTGTCGTTTCCACCGCTGTTTGAGAACGATGCCATCGTCATCTAACGCGATCCGACAGTGTAAATAAGTGTTTTGATCAGAGCGGGTCGAACACGCCATCGAGACGTTCAGCCGAGAGTCAACGTTTTATCGCTGGGATTAGATACACGAACAAGAACGATGGCCCCGGACCTACCCGAGAAGCTCCTCGGAATCGATATCGGTGCCGCGGAGAACCGAACGCAACGCGAATCGCCGGATCGGGCCGAAGAAGAGCAGGAACTCCTCCGGTTCGTGCTGTTTGGAATCGGCGAGCATAGACTGGCGGTGCCAGTCGATGACGTTAGAACGATTACCGACGTTCCGAACGATTTGACCCGTGTACCCCGGACGCCACGTGCCATCGAGGGAATGATGGATCTTCGTGGAGAAATAACGGCAGTGATCGACATCACGGACCACTTTCCCGTCACTGAGGAGCGTCCGGGTCGAGAACAGCTACTCGTCTTCGATACGTCCGGCGACGAACAGTCGGCGGCAGCAAGAATCGACGACGTTCTCAGCGTCGACGCTATCCCCGAACGGGCCGTCCTGTCCCCGGACGATGTCGAGCAACGGGGTTACTCGAGCGAGCCGCTCGAGCACCCACTGGTGGATGCACTCCTCGAACGCGAACACCGATCGACGCGACGAAGTCCGGGCGACGGATCGGCACAATCGACTGCGGAGGACGTCGCTCCCGTGGCGGAGTCGATCACGGCGACCGATCGCGACGGCGGGACGGGCGACGACTCGGAATCGGTCCGTACAACGGCACAGCTCGTCGTCGATGTGATCCCGCTGATCAACGTAGAGAACCTCCTCGCTGCGTCCGGCCACCTCGTGTCCGATCGGGCCACAGATCAGGGCTAATCGTGGTCCAACTGAACTGATGGGTGAAACCGATGGCCGTCGTCCGGTTTCACCCATCGGCTGACGGTTGGAACGGTATTAGTCGCGTTCCTTTCGTTTACTCACCACAGTACAGAGAGCGCCGAGTATGGTGTTATCACGATTGATAACCGGGAGACAGCATTTATAGTAGTTCTTTTTGTATTATCGGCCGGTGTACTACTAAATGTCGACAGGGGTTCTCATCGTAGACGACTCTCATTTTATGCGGAATCTACTGCGACAAATTTTAGAGCAGGATTACCGCATCATTGGAGAGGCAACCAACGGTGCCGAGGCCGTAAAGCTGTACAAAGAACACGATCCCGACATCGTCATGATGGACATCGTCATGCCGAAGTGCAACGGGATCAAGGCGACCGCTGCGATCAAAAAGATCGATCCAAACGCCCGCGTGATCATGTGTACGAGCGTCGGGCAACGCGAGAAGATGAAACTGGCGGTGAAAGCCGGTGCGGATGGCTACGTAACGAAACCGTTCGAAGAACCGAGCGTCAGAAAGGCTCTCACGGACGTCGCTGCGGCATGACGCGAGTACTCGTTGTCGACGACTCCCGGTTCATGCGGACGGTTATCGACAACGCACTCACTGGTGGTGGATACGATGTCGAAACGGCTGTGAACGGGACCGACGCGCTCGAGACGATGTCGGCGTTCGATCCGGACGTCGTGACGATGGACGTCGAAATGCCCGAGATGGACGGGATCGAAGCCGTCGAGCGAATCATGGCGACGAACCCGACACCGATCGTCATGCTCAGTGCGTATACGGAAGCCGGGGCGGAAGCGACCCTCGACGCGCTCGAACGCGGAGCGGTCGACTTTCTCTCGAAACCCGACGGATCCGGGTCGAGAAACGTCGCACACCTCGTGAACGAACTCGTCGACAAAGTCGACGCGCTCGACGATGCCGACGTCTCGTCGCTTGCGGTCGCTCGAACGACGTCGACCGCGCGAGCGGTTCGGTCGACCCAGTCCGGACAGGTGACCGCATCCGGAACCGTCACGTCGACCGGAAACGACGGCGTCGACTCGAAACCGAGTGCCAGTCCAACCGGAACGCAGTCGGCTCAGACGCCGACGGTTCACCCCGTCGACGTTCCCACGGAATCCGACGCCGAGCCAACGATCGTCGTCGGCGCATCGACTGGCGGTCCGAAGATCGTCGAACACGTGCTCGAACGACTCCCCCTGGAACTGGGGGCGAAACTGCTGATCGTCCAGCACATGCCGGCAGCGTTTACCGAGCGGTTCGCACAGCGACTCGAGACGGTCAGCGAGTACGACGTTCGAGAAGCGGCCGACGGCGACAGAATCGGCCCAGGAGAGGCGGCGGTTGCCCCAGGAGGAGCACACCTCCAGGTATCGAACAACGTCGGCGGGAACCTTCGGCTCCGTCTCGACGACGACGATCCCGTCCACGGCGTCAAGCCGTCGATCGACGTCACGATGCAAAGCGTCGCAGATCGGGTCAGCGACCCGATCTGTGGCGTCGTCCTAACCGGCATGGGACGGGACGGTGCGGCCGGAATCGAAGCGATCGACGCCGCCGGCGGATACACGATCGCACAGGACGAAGAAACGAGTCCAGTGTTCGGAATCCCCTGTCAGGCAATTCGGACCGGCTGCGTCGACGACATCGTTCCTGCAACGGAACTCGTCGAGAAGATCACCGCCACGTTCACGGGTGAGACACATGACTGAGTACTGGACGGAGTTCGTACAGGAGAGTCACGAACGAATCACGCAGTTGAACAACGCGCTGTTGACTCTCGAGCGGAACCCCGACGACGAGGATGCGATCGAGAATATCTTTCGGATCGCCCACACGCTCAAAGGCAACTGCGGCGCGGCCGGGCTCGAGTCGGCAAGTGACCTCGCACACGGCATAGAGGACCTCCTCGATGCGGTCCGTGCTGGCGATATCGACGTCACGGCCGAACTGATGGACGACGTCTTCGACGCCGTCGACCAACTCGAGACGATGGTCGACGAGGTCGACGCCGACGGCGAAATCGAGACGGACCCGTCAGCGACGATTCGAACGCTTCGCGACCACCTCGAGACGTCGGTGACGACGTCGGTCGACGCGCCGTCGGACGAGGAAGTCCCGTCGATTCTGTCGCGGTTCGATCCGCCGGCAGACGAGAACCACGATGCGTATCTCGCCCGGATCGCGATCGACGAAGCCGGCGTGGACGACGGACCGACGAACGGATCGTTAGTCGTCGACGCGTTGATCGACGCCTTCGACCTGATCGGAACGGTTCCGTCCGCCGACCGGATCGACGATGGAACGTACGGCGGCCAGTTCGACGCGGTCTTCGGCTGTGCCGTCGGTGGGCAGGCGATCGTCTCAGGCCTCGAGTCCGTCGAGGAGGTGACCGCCTTCGGGATCCGCGAGGTAACCGTCGAGTTCGAGACCGCGTCTCGAGAAGACGGTGATCTGGATCTTCCAACCGAAGCCGGAATGCTCGCCGAAGACGTCGACCGCGCGGATATCTCCTCGGATGAGGCTCGAGATCTCGGCGTCAACGAACTTCTCGATGAGTTCGATGAGTTCGACGACTTAGACGAGAAAATCAAGGAGGTCGAAGCCGACGAGGATCTCGACGTCTTCGACGAGATGGGCGAGGCCGGTTCGTTCGATGACCTGTTCGACCAGGCGAACGAACAGGCCGAAGACGAGTCAGGCGGGCCTAGCGACCCCACCACTCGAGACGAGACGTCCGCCGCCGACGCCACTTCGGCCGCCGACACCAGCCCAGATGAAGAGGTCGAGGACGCCGAGGCCGTCTTCGCGGAACTGAAAGAAGAGGTCGATACGGTCGGGTTCGACGAACTCCAGGACGAACTCGATGAACTCGAGTTCGACGAGTTCGACGACGAAGAGGAAGTCAGCATGGACGAACTCCTCGGCGACGAACTCGAGGAAGACGACGGCGCTCTCGACGAGACGTTCGAGGAAGATCTCGGCGACGAACTCGAGGAAGACGACGGCGCTCTCGACGAGACGCTCGAGGAAGATCTCGGCGACGATGGAGCGCTGGACGAGCCGGTCGATGTGGAAACTGCTGAATCGCCATCAGAACCGTCCACGAAAGCGGCTGACGAGTGGACAGTACGCGACGACTCGGTCTCCGCGGATTCGACGGTCCAGGATGATCCCCTCGAAGCCGATCCGGCCGACGACGGCCCGGTCGACGACGAATCGGCCGGAGAAACCCTGGTCGAGGCCGATATCGACTCGAGCGACCACGACGAAAGCGAGGAGTCCGAAGAGCCAGTGGATCTCGAGGAGTCGGATGAATCCGACACGTCAGTCGAAGACGAGTTCGCGGACGAGGAGTTCACGGACGTCCAAGACACCTACGACCCCGAACCCGTCGATACGACGGTGTCGTTCGACGCCGAAGAGGAGACGACACACTCGCCAATCGACTCACCCGATGACTCCGCCGGTTACATCGAGGACGATGCGTTCGAAGACGTCGGTAGTGGGTTCGGGGACGATGCCGAATTCGGTGACGAGTCCGTAAGCGACATCGAAGACGGCGGCTTCGGCGAACCCGCCGACGAGTTCTCGAGCGTCGACGACGACTTCGGCGAAATCGAAGACGACGGCTTCGGCGATAGTACCGTCTCTTCGGCATCAGTTGACGATGAGTTCGACGAATCGGCCACCGCGGATTCGGGCGGATCGACCGACTCGAGCGAACCGGCCAACGAGGCAGTCGATCCGCTCGATCTCGTCGACGACACCGAAGACTCCTTCGAAGAAACCTTCGGTGAAGACGCCTTCGACGAGGTCGACGATACGGAGTTCGGAGTCGGAATCGACGACGAGTTCCACCCCGCCGAGGACTCGAGTAAATCGACCGACGAGACGGACGAAAGCGAGGACGGAACTGACGAAGAAGTGCCCCGGATCGTCGACGAGCCGTCACTCGAGATCCCGGATATCACGGTTCCGGACACGTCCGAGGACCCCGATCGCGATCGTGACGACGACGCTATCCAGTCGGTCCGAATCGACGTCGATCAGATCGACGAACTGATGACGCTCGTCGAGGGGCTGGTTACGAGTCGGGTTCGACTCCGTCACGAGGTCGAATCCGACCGTGACTTCCAGGCGATCGAGGCCGAACTCGACGATCTGGAAGGGCTGACGACGGAGCTCCAGGAGACCGTTATGGACGTCCGGCTCATCCCACTCGAGACGGTCGTCAATCGGCTTCCGCGGATCGTCCGAGACATCGCACGTGAACAGGACAAGGAAGTCGCTTTCGAGATACGCGGCGAGGACGTCGAACTCGACCGGAGCATTCTCGATCGGATTCGCGATCCGTTGATTCACCTGGTCAGAAACGCGGTCGACCACGGTATCGAACCGCCGGACGAACGGGAAGCGGCCGCAAAGCCACGCGAAGGCAGCGTCGAACTCACGGCTAGTCGATCACGAAACCGGGTGACGATCACGGTCTCCGACGATGGAAGCGGTCTCGACCCCGATCGGCTTCGGTCGGAAGCGATCGAAGCCGGCGTCCTCTCGGCCGAGGAAGCCAATGAGCTCAAAGACGAAGAGACAGCACGTCTCATCTTCCAGTCAGGCCTCTCGACGGCGTCGGAAGTGACCGACGTCAGCGGCCGCGGCGTCGGGATGGACGTCGTGAAACGAACGATCGAGGATATGGATGGAACGGTCTCGATCGACAGCCAACCCGGAGACGGGACGACGGTTACGATGACGCTCCCCGTCTCGATCGCGATCGACGACGTCCTGTTTGTCCAGAGCGGCGACGAGGAGTTCGGCATCCCGACCGAGGCCGTTCACGACATCGAAACGGCGAACCAAATCGAAACGACCGGTGACGAGCGGGTGTTCCCCGTCGGTGACGAGATGTATCCGGTGATCGATCTCGAGGAGCGCCTCGAGACGCCGGGGAGCCACGCAAACGGCGACGGCGTCGCGGTTCGCATTCGAGACTCCGTCCGCCCGGTTGTCCTTCACTGTGACGACGTGTACGGACAACAGGAGGTCGTCGTCAAACCCTTCGAGGGATTCATGAGCGACGTTCCCGGCCTCAGCGGCGCGACCGTCCGAGGCAGAGGAAAAGTCGTCAATATCATAGACGTAACAACACTATGAACGAGTACGAACATTCACGGAGTATCCAATGACGTTGATGGTCGACATCCGAAAGTTGAGTTTCATTAACGAAATGGCGAAAGTCGGGACGAACGGCGTCGCCGACAACATGAGCAAGTTGACCGGCGAGAACGCCCAGATGGAGGTGACGAAGACGAACTTCGTCGACGTCGACGATATCGAGACACAGCTCGATCCCGGCAAACGCGTCGGCGTTCGAGTTCGTCTACTCGATCCTCCACACGGTCACATCCTTATCCTGTTTCCCGAGGCGAGCGCGAAGAAGATCACGGCGATCATGCTCAGCGACGTCGTCGACGACATGTCCGACGTCTCCGGCAAGATGGCCAGAAGCGCCGTCGAGGAGATGGGGAACATGATGGCAAGTGGCTTTATCGACGGCTGGGCCGACGTACTCGGACGGGTAATCGATATCGCCGCCCCACAGCTCGTCTACGCACCCGGCGGCGACATCGTTACTCGAACGGCCGGTCTCGGGGGCGACGACCTCGCCCTCTTTTTCGACTCGGATCTGACAGTCCCGAGTTACCAGATCGAGGCCGAAATTTACGCGTTCCCCGACCTCGAGGAGTTCGTCGAAATGGTCAACGGTATCGAAGTTCAAACTGCATGAGACTCGACGTCAACGCACTCGGAACGTTCTATCGAATGGCCCGGGAAGGGACGGGACTCGCTGCGGGTCGGTTGACCCACATGACTGGCGTCGAGACCCGGGTCGGAGTGACGAAATTGAACTTCATGCGCGGTCAGGAGATCCGCCGAGATTTTCGAACATCGAAAACGAAAGTGGGTGTCCGGGTCGAACTCACCGGTGCGATCGAGGGGTACTCGTTGATCGTCTTCGACCGCGAGAACGCGATTCGGGTCGTCGAAACACTCCTCGACGAAGCTGACTCGGATGCCGAACTCGACGTCGAAACTGACGAGTTCGATCGAATGAGTCGGAGCGCAACGACCGAGGTCGGCCACATCATGAACAGCGGCTTCATCGACGGCTGGGCCGACGTATTAGAGACAGTCATCGACGTCTCGACTCCCGAGTTCATCGAAGGAGAGTCCGCCGAGCCGTTCTTCGACGGGGTATCCGGTTCTCCTGGGGACGACGACCTCGCATTGCTCTTTCAGAGTCGGATCGAGGCGGTCGACACCGAAATCGGCTTCAACCACTACCTGTTTCCGAAACGCGAGTCGATGGGAGCGCTACTCGATCAGCTTCGAACGAGTGAGGGTATCGAGTACGACAAACTCGATGGGTTCGATCGAATGGCCGAACGTGGTGCCGAGGAAGTCGCCAAAACCGCGACGACGCTTACCGGTATCGAAACCAACGTCGAGATCCGCCGGCTAAACTTCGTCTCCCTCGAAACGATCCCGGAACAGGTTCCCGACGAGAAACTGGTGAGCGTCGCTTTCGAGTTCGAGGGCGTCCCAAGCGGATACCTCATCTTTCTGTTCGACGAGGAGTCCGCACACGAGATCGTCGACGCGATGGTTCCGTCGTCGGTCGACGAGGACGGGTTCGGAGAGATGGGAACAAGCGCGATCAAGGAACTGGGGAACATCATGGCCAGTGGCTTTCTCGACGGCTGGGCGAACGTCCTCGATACCGCGATCGATCACTCGACTCCCGAATTTGTCCACGATATGGGCGCTGCAGCCGTCGATCCCGTCATCGTCAAACTCGGTTCGAACCAGGAGTTCGCGTTCGTCTTCGACACCGTCGTCGTTGCCGACGGCCGGGAGTTCGACTGTGAAGTGTACGCGATCGCGGACGAATCGGACCTCGAACGCGCATTGAACGATCTCGACGTCGATCGAATCGAGGAGACGCCAACGACGGCGGAGTTTCAGGAAGTCGATAACGCATGAAGACGTACGGAAGCGAACCGGGCGCACCGTCTCCAGTCCAGGTCGGTATCTCCGAACTGGCCGTCAGTGACGGCGACGACACACTCAAGTCCTACGGCCTGGGATCGTGTCTCGCGATCGCGTTGTACGATCCCGAGGACGAGATCGGCGGGCTCGCACACGCGATGTTGCCTGACGGCGACGCAGCCGACAACAGCGACAGAAAACCCGGAAAGTACGCGGACACCGCAATCAGAGCGCTCCTCCGACGAATGGTCGAACGTGGTGCAAGCTACACCTCCGTCGAGGCGAAGATCGCCGGCGGAAGCGACATGTTCGAGTTCGATAGCTTCGGAGAGGGAGTCGGACAACGAAACGTCGACGCCGCTAGGGAGGAACTCGAGAAACTCGGCGTCCCGCTCGTTGCGGAGGACGTCGGCGGTGACCACGGGCGAACCGTCGAGTTCACCCCGGGGACGGGACGGCTTCTCGTCAAGACGTCCGACGAGGAGGAAAACGGAGTGACGGAGTTGTGAGCGAGGACACACTGGAGGATCTTCTCGCGTTCGTCGAGGACGAACTCGCGTTCGCGACGAGTCATTACAACGATAGCTACCTCGACCGGCGCGTCTCCTCTCGAATGCGTCGAACGCAGTGTGAGACATACGAGGAGTACTTCGAAGTCCTCCGGACGGACGCCGACGAACAGACGGCGCTTCTCGAGGCGATGAGCATCAACGTTACGGGATTTTTCAGAAATCCGGATGTCTGGGCAGGGATTCGAACCATCCTCAGGAACGTCGCCGGATCCGACGACGAGATCACGGTCTGGAGCGCCGCGTGTGCCGACGGTCGGGAACCCTACTCGCTGTCGATGTTAGCACACGACGATCCAGCAATCGACGCGTCGACGGTTCGGATTCTCGGGACGGACATCAGCGAACCGGCACTCGAGACGGCTCGTCGTGGCGTCTACACCGAATCACGGACCGTTGACATCCAGGAACAACTCGAGTTTCTCGACGAGTACGACCAGTACGTCGAGGTCGGAGACGACAGCACCTACCGGATCAGCGACGACACGAAGCGAAACGTCTCGTTCGAGCGCCACGACCTGATCAACGACGATCCGAAATCGGGATTCGACCTGGTCGTCTGTCGCAACCTGTTTATCTACATCGACAACGAGTACAAACAGCCCATGCTCGAGACCATCGCCCAGTCGCTCCGGTCGAACGGATATCTCGTGATCGGCAAGGCCGAAACGATTCCTCCGACCCTGAACTCCCAGTTCGCCGTCCGCGATGCACGGCTTCGGATCTATCAACGGGAACCAACACCCGAATCGTCGGCCGATCGCGCCGAACCGGATGCGAGTCGCTGAGTATAGCTCGCTCTCTCCCCGTGAATGACGACCGACCATTACATGATCGTCGACCAACTATCGGTGGACGATGACCGGCCTGGACCTCCTTTCGTTCGTCGCTCGCTCGCGGACGGTGATCGACTCCTCGCCGCCGACGACCGAACGCGAAACGCGAACCTGGATCGTCGAACCCTTCCTCGAGACGCTCGGCTGGGACGTCCGTGCGGATTCGACGACGGACGTCAGTATCGAGGACGTTCGGATCGAATACGTCCTCTCGGCGGACTCGATTCCGGCCGTATTCGTCGCCATCGAACCCTACGGAGAGCCCCTCGAAGAACCCCGAGCACGGAACCTTCTCGAGGCGATGTCGTGGACCGGCGTCGACAGGACCGTCTACACGAACGGACGCGAGTTCTTCTTGCTTGCGGGGACGATCGACGTCGACCGACTCGCCTGTCGTCTCCCGTCGTTGGCCGACCACGAATCGTCGCTTGCACACTTCTCGCGGGATGCTGCGAGACGGCGTCTCGAGCGTCACTCCCGCGAAGACGTCGCCCGGCAACTCGCACTCGAGCGCGACGCGCTCGTCGAATCGATCGTCGATCAGGTAACGTCGACGCTCCGGAACGGTGAGGCCTACGACGGGGAGATCCAGTCCGCGACCAATCGGTTTCTCGACCGGCTGGTCGTCTCGTTTTCCGGCGACGAGAACGATCGGTTCGATCCCGAACCCGAGGCTGTCTCGTTGCGATTTACCGAACCGACGGACTCGGACGACGGGCACCTGCCGCCAGAAACGGGAACCGGCCAAGACGGACCGTCTCCCGAGGACTCGACGCCACCGACGATCGATCGGTCGGACGACGGCGAAACGCAGTACGCCGAGTCTGAGTCCGCCGACCAGGCGAACGACCGAACCGACGTCGGAACGCACGAGCAAAGCGACAGTGCCGACGGGAATGCGTCTGAAGACGACGAGGAAACGTCCGTGGAGGGCGACGGCGAGTACGTCGCGCGCTTTTTCAGCGAGCGCGGTTCGATCGGGGCGATCGGCCACTCGCGATCCGATCGGGCGCTCGTCCACGCGGCGGAGTACCTCTTCGAACGCGGACTCTCCGGAATCAGGCTTCCCTGGGGACCCGAAGACGGTGACACCGTCGTCAACGACGAGCCACGGCGAGCCGACAGCACGCCGATGGACGCCGACCGACAGCTCTCGAACGGACTCTATCTCGAGACCGGCGGCGACGTCGACGATCACTCGGCTCGTGTCGAAGCGCTCACCGCTCGAGCGGGCCTGCGCGTGCTGTTGACCGGTGACTGGAATCAGTCGTCGTCCGGCGATTCGTAGTCGATGTCGATCTCGACGACGTCGATGGAGACGCGGTCGAGATCATTAGATGGATCACCACATCGCCACTGGTTCGAACCCATCGACTCCCAACTATCGTCGTTCTCGAAGTACATTTCCCAGCCGTCTGCATACGGCCCGTCGTTGACCTCGATTTCGACGGAATCGATATCCTCGTCGAAGAACTCTCTCGTGCTGTCTCGGTGTTCCATCTCGAACTCGGTCGCTTCGGCGCTCTGGATCGATCGGCTATCGTCGTCGATTTTCACGAGCGATATCATCGCCGTGTCCGTCTCCTCGCGGCAGGTGAACATCGGTTCCGAGACGACTGCACTCGAGCCGTCGCTCTCGCGGAAGACGCCGCCACCGACGTACGCGATCGTTTCGGAGGCGTCACCGCTATCGTAGACGAACGCACCGAGGTCGTCGGAGCCGTATTCGTCGTTCCACGCCCACAGCTCGTTGCCGGAGTTGTCCGAAACCGTGATTTCGAGATTTGTCCCTTCCTCACCCGGTGAGATCGTCCCGCCTCTGACCCTGACGTCACCCGACCGGTGTGTCACAGCGTCACTTCGCACGAATTCGTTGCCGTTGGTGGCAAAGGTATCGACGGCGCGCTCTGCGTTCGCAAGCCGTTCGCTTTCGTGATAGTCCTCGACGGCCTGAAACCCGACGAGTCCGACGAGAACGACTGACGTGAGGACGATCGCGAAGATCAGGATGAAGCTGAGCAGTTCGGTAACCCCTCGCTCCTCGTGGCTCCCTTCGTTGCTTCTCGGTGGCGAATTTCGGATCATTGCAGGCGGATTTCATCCTCGCTCTGGTCGTACCCGATTTCGATGGTTCCGGACGATGCCGAACTATCGTAATCGATCTCGAGATCTTCCGGGAGTGGAACGAGTACTTGCGTCCCCCCGCCGCCCGTCGTCAGGTTGAGACACTGTACG
Organism: Natrialba sp. INN-245; assembly: GCF_009807105.1. Lineage (NCBI taxonomy): Archaea > Methanobacteriati > Methanobacteriota > Halobacteria > Halobacteriales > Natrialbaceae > Natrialba > Natrialba sp. INN-245. Next base: position 375,761 of record NZ_WUBV01000017.1, read on the forward strand.
TCGTCTCTCAGCAACGGATCACTCCCACAGTCCCCCGATGGGTGGACGCGATACGTCGATCCCGCGATCGTTCGGGGGTGTTCCGTGGTGATGTTCACTGCATCACCGTCATCGGCCAACCGGTCGACGTGGGCGATCTCCCCTGCCAATCGCTCGCCGATCGTCTCGAGTGACTGCTCGGTACTCATTTCGGTCTGGGTCTCGAGCATCGCTCCCGAACTCAGGAACAGTCCGGCGATGAGGATCGTCGTCATCGCCATCGTGAGAACATGCGTGATGGCACTCGAGAGGGCACGGTCGTCGGCTTTGAACGGGATCATAAGGTATCACCGTAGAGGTCGACCGTCGTCGTTCGTTCCGTGACGATATCGTTCGATTCGTAGGTGTAGGTGAGTTCGATACGTGCCGGAACTTCCTGATCGGCTTCCTCGACGTCTCCGATAGCGACGAGGTCGTAGTCCAGTTGATTACTGGCAGTTGTCGTGTCAAATCGGATCGACTCGTAGTCTTGTGAACGGTCGATGATTGACATGTCATCGCAGGCTGCTGGATCGAGTGGGTTAGTTGATTCTCCAGTTACTAAATTGACACTCTCCGCTTCACACGACTTCCCTTCAGCGGGCACCGAGACGTCAATGTATGGGCTGTTATCTCCATCGACGCGGATTTCTGTAACGTCCCCGTCTGCATCCTGTATTTCGAACTCCCGATCGACGTTCGGCGTATTTCCACGAGTCAGTTCGAAGTTCAAGATCACATCGCCTTCGAGTAGTACCTCATCATCGCTAGGTTGATTATCTGTCCCGAAGACTGCCTGTAGGCTGGTATCAGTGATCCCCGGTTCGACTTCGACGTCTGTGATATCCGCGTGCTCCTTCGTAGAGTGACTCTGTTGTAGCTCGTTCTGACTTTCTATAATGTCAATCCAGTCCGATTCGTCGTTGAGAATGTCCTCTATATCCTCCTCACCACTCGCGATGTCATCCCATCCACCTGCATTCGCCACACTCGCCGTCGCGACACTTTTGATTCCCTGTTCGAATTCGTACTCAGCTATTTCTGCCTGTGTTACACTCTCTGTCGTCGAACTCGAGGACAGCTCTTCCGTATGAACGAGGCCGTTAAACGCGACGATCGTCGCGAGGATGACGAACGCGATGACGATCCCGCCGATAAGGATCATCTGCGCCCGATCCCGGGAGTCAGTCCTCACCATGACGTCACCCGCACCTCCACGACGTTGTGGATCGGTTCCGTATCCGTATCCGGATCGGCTTCCAGCAGGATCTCACTCTCCGTAACGTTATCTTCGTGATCGACGACGCGCCCATCCTTTATTTTGGTCATATTTTGGTCCTCGTGTATCGTCACCATGTAACTCGCAGTCACGGCACCTGGGTCGTCAGACGTGTACGTGTCTTCTTTGACGTACGTTTGGTTCCTCACACTCTCGTTCTGGTAAACGAACTCGATCGTGTAATCATCGCCAATTCCGGACCCCGAGAACTCCTCCTCGAGGACTTCGGCCAGAGCGAACGGATACTCGCCGCTCTCGTTTTCGTCCTCGAAGTGTTCGTTCTCGAGGTATCCGTTCTGTGCCCAGTACAGAACCATCGCCGAGAGGTTTCCTTCCTCGGCGTGTGCCGAGACGACGAGCCCGTCTTGCAGTTGCTGTTGCTGTTGTGCCTGGGCCGTCCGGTCGACCGCACCACCCGTTCCCGGCGCGATCACCACCGACTGCATCGCGAACAGCAGTGCGAACAGTACGATCGCGGCCGCGGCGAACCCCTCGAGGGTGTACATCTGTCCGCGGTCAGCGTCATCGTCTCGTGGTCGTCGTTTCCTACTCATGTTACCACATCCGAACCTCAAGTCTCACCGGTTTTCCGTCGTAATCCTCCTCGATGTCCCGAACCGTGACAATTCGGTTCACCTGTACGGCAGATTGGTTGTTGTACTCGTCCCCGAATGCAAGTTGCTCGCCATCCATAGCACCCGGAAGATCCGCCTCTAGGGGGCCATCGTCCGTCGTCGCGTTCAGCGCCCTGACCGTCACGTTCACTCTATCGAACCGATCATTGTCGCTGGTTTCCCGCAATCCGAGATCCTCGTGCAAGTCACCGCTGTCGTATTCGAGGATGTCCCTCCCGTCGAGTTCGTTCGGCGTCTCCGTTTCGGTGTCGTCGACGATCGTCGCCGCAACTCGGTCGCCTTGAGCGAGATCCCCTCCGTCGATCGATCCCGTCGGGGTTGCAATGAAGTTCGGGACCGTCATGAAGACGAACGCGACGGCGAGGACGAACAGTCCCAGTCCGACGACGAAATCCTGGGTCGTCTGTCCGCGTTCGTCGAGCCCGACCGAAACGGTTCGTGATCGTTCTCGGCTCATCTCAAGCCACCATCGACCAGCCAAACAGCGCAACCGTCGACAGGATTACCACGTATTTCAACCCGCTCGTGAGATCCGCGTTCCGGATATACCCACAAATAAATCCGGAGATGATTCCCTGGAGCGTAATCGCGTGGAAGAACAACACCGACAGCATCCGAACGTCGACGTTCTCGCTCAGGTCCGCGTCCGCGAGTTCACCGTCGCCACCGGACGCACCGCCGTTTCCGGTCTCGAGGCCGGCCATCGTATCGATGAACTGCGTCTTGAGGATCGCGATCACGGCGAGAACCGTAATAAACGTCATGATAATGATAACGACCTGCATCCGGGTTCGGGAGCGTCGTTCCCGCTCTAGGTCGTCGTGGTTCTCACTGGCCTGTGCGGCCGTCCGAAGCACGTCGGAGATCTGATTAGACGCCTCCTGTGCTTCGGTGATGAGTCGAGTCGTCCGGGCGAGTCTCGGAATGTGATACTTGTTGTTGAACTCGATGAGCGACTCCTTTAAGCTCATCCCGTAGTTGACCTTCGCGTGCATCGTCTCGAACTCCTGGGCCAGTTTTCCGCTGGTCGTATCCGAGACCGTCTTGAGGGACTCGAGTAAGGTCAGTCCGGTGTCGTTCGAACTCGAGAGCTTTCGAAGGTCCTCGGACAGCTGACTGACGACCGCGTTCCGGTGTCTGAGGTTCCACTCGCTGAAGATGGCGAGTGGGATTGCCATGACGTAAAGGGGGATATAGACGTAGATGACCGTTCCCCAGATGGGATGGTCTAGCAGTCCATCCGTTCCACTCCATGTCGTGGGCGCGGATCCGATGACGACCGCGACAGCGATGATCGCAATCGAGATCGGTGCAGTCAACGCGAGCGTGTAGAGTGGATTGTCACGGAAGAAAATATGTGGCCGTCGCAAGACGTTCACCGTCTCGTGTGCGCCTTCCCGGTTTTTGATCCGGTCGAAGACGCTTCGCTCGCCGGCAAACTGGTTGATCAGACCGAGGTTGAGCACGCCTTGATCGCGGGGATCCTGTACGCGTCGACCGGTGCCACTCATCGTCAGGTAGCCGTCGCCGGGCTCGTCGTGTTTGACCGTTGAAACGAGAACGATGAACGCGACACCGATCAACGGAATCAACGCGTAGACGGTCATAAAGAGCAGACTATCCGCCACATCGGCCTGGGGAATCATCTGCATGACGACCATGATGATGATCAAAAGCAGCGGGAACAGCGACAGCGTCATATACATCTCACCGAACAGTTCGAGCGTCTCGAGTGTGATCTCCTGTTCCTGTTTGGCGGTTCGCATGTGCTTTTCCTTCTTGTCCTCGAGGAAACTCTGCATGTCACCGCCGCTGTTGACGATCGAGAGCATGTCCGTCAAAAACTGCGACAGTTCGTCGCTCGGCGTCTCGATGGCCTGTTTCCGAATGGCAGTCCGGTAGTCGACGCCGAAGTAGTCGGTCTCCTTGACGATGCTTTGGAACTCCTTTGATACCTCACCGTAGGTGTCGTCAGCTTCAGCCATCGCCTCGATGATCTCGAGTTGGTTGAGTCCGCCGACCGACAGCGCGTACATAAACGAGACCGAATCGGTGAGCAACATGTTGATCTCGCGTTTGCGATTCGAGACGCGCGAGTAGGGGATAGCAACGAGCGAGCCAAACCCGAGGACGAACCCAATCGTCCCGAATAGGAGTCCAACGATGATCACGAGCGCGGGTGCACGGAGCAGGTCGATGAGTGCAAGTGCAGTTTCGTTTCCGACCGGAATGCCGATGAGGTAGTCGACCTGGACTAGACCTGTTCCGAAGACAGCCCAGCCGAGGACCAGCCCGATCAGCCAGAGGGCAAATCCAGAAATGACGCCGATACCGAGCGCCCGTGAGAGATAGAGCTCGACTGTATCGGTCATTCGGGCCTGAGAGAGTTTTGTCTCGACGTCGGCGACGAACTCGCTGTTCTCGTCGAACAGGCGACGATACAGCGGGAAGAACGCGTCGCCGAGTGCATCCGTCCCGCCGGAGAGACCGTCGCTCTCACCGATCCCTGCATCGTCGGTTTGAAGGCTCATGTGTCGGTCTCCTCGTCGTCAGTCGTACCGTTCCCACGGCCGAACAGCGATTCGTCGTCGACCGAATCATCTCCGAACAGAGAGCCTTCGTCGCCAGCACCGTCGTCTACGTCGTCGCTGAACGGTGAACTCGGATGCGTCCCGAAGATTGATTCGGGATCCGATCCCTCGACAGCCTCCGATTGATCCGTCTCCGCTCGTCCAGTATTTCCAGCGGGCGTATCGTCGAGTTCGCTGCTGAAGTCGGCGGATGTCTCTTCGCCGTCTTGCTCTGGGTCGAAGACCGCGTCGAGTTCCCCGTCGGGGAACATCGGATCGCTCTCACCCGTGTTCGGATCGTCGTCGGGACGACCACGGCTTCGGTCCCCCATCGACTCTAGCGTCTCGTCCATGTCGTCGAACAGGCCACCCAGCGTTTCGTCGTCAGGAACGTCCGCTTTGCCGGTCGTCTCCCCGGACGTCGGTTTCGTGTCGTCGGATGCCCAACTCGGTGAATCAGCGCGTGCTGTGTCGCCGGATTCGGATACATCGGCGGGATCCGTTTCGGTCGACGCCGCCGCTGGTTCCCCGGTCGAGCGATCAGCCGATCCATCGACCGGCTCGAGTGCCTCGGTGTCGGCCGGCGATCCGACCCCATCGTCCTCGCCGAACCACTCCGGTTCGCCCTCGTCGTCAATGCCTGCGTTCGAGTCGGCTTCGGAACTCTCGTCTTCGAACGCCCACTCCGCCTCGTCGAGTCCGCTCGTGAAGTCGAACTCGTCGTCCGACTCGACCTCGACTGTTTCCTCGGCTTCGACGTCGCCGAGTGCACTCGCGAGCCCGCTCGGAACCTTTCCGCGGTACTCGTCGAACAACGACTCCTCGGCTCGCTCCAGGATATCCATCGAGAGATTGTACGTCTCGCTCGTCGCCGATGGGCGGGGAACCAGTTCCTCTTTCTCCTGGTCGACGTCGATCAACACGCTTTCCATCTCCCGGAGGTCGTTCAGGCTGTCCTCGAGTTGGCCGTTGGCGATGAGTGTGAGGATCGTGTCGGGGTCGTTGATAAACGCCTGAACGGTCGCCGCGACCTCGGCGTAGGTGTTGAGTTCGTTTTTGATGAGGTACGCGAGGATCACTTCGCGCTTGAACAGTTCTTCCTGCAGTTTCTCCGTACTCCATCCACGATCGAACTGGACCTCCTCTAAGGTGTTCGAGTCCCCCATCTTGAGGAACTCGTCGGTTTCGGCCTGCCACTGGTAGACGTCCTGAACGTTGATCTCGTCGTGTTCGGCCTCGTAGTGGTTGATCTCGGTAAGTGACTTGTTTCGACGGACCTTCGTCCCCTGGACTCGCGTCTGCGTCTGAATCGAGACCAGATCCAACGCGGTGAACATCGTCTTCGAGACGTTGATCGGATCCGTCGTGAACCGTTTGAGGACCTCGTCGACGGAGTCAGCGTGGAACGTCGTGTACGTAGTGTGACCCGTCGACATGACCTGGAACAGCGTTCGACCCTCCTCACCACGGATCTCACCCATCACGATGTAGTCGGGGCGTTGACGAAGCGCGGCCTCGAGGAGGTCGAACTCGTCGACGTCACCCTGTGCATCGTCGTTGAACGACGGGCGTGTGACGCTCGCGATCCAGTTTCGCTGTGGGAGTTCGACCTCGCGGGTATCCTCGATGGAGACGATCTTCGCGTTACTCGGGATGAACAGCGAGACGGCGTTCAGCGAGGTTGTTTTCCCGGATGCAGTACCGCCAGCGAAGATCAGGCTCTTGTGGTTCTCGATCGCCAACCAGAGAAACGCCATCTCGTCTAAGCTGAACGTGTTCCAGTTGATGAGGTCGATCGGGGTAAACGGAACGTCCTTGAACTGACGGATGGTGTAGTTGGTTCCGTGGTCGGAAACCTCCTTGCCGAGTGTCAGTTGTGCACGAGAGCCGTCCGGGAGCGTCGCGTCGACCTGTGGCAGTCGTTTACTGATCCCTTTCCCGGATCGCTGGGCGAGTTTGACGACGAAGTCATCGAGTTCGTCCTCACCGTGGTAGATGTTCGAGATGATCTGCTCGTACTCGGAGTGGTAGACGAACACCGGCGAGTTGTAGCCGTCACAGGAGATGTCCTCGACGTTGATGTCGTGTTTGATCCCGTCGATTCGCTCGTAGCCGATGAAGTCTCGCTTGAGCAGGTACAGCAGCTTCTCGACCTGGTACTCGTTTAACGTGTCTGGGTCCTCATCGAGGATGAGCGGCTCAGGGCGAACCTCGATCCCTTGGAGTTCATCAGCTTCGCCGTCGATGTCGCCGTCACTCGAGAGCGCCGACCGCAGCGAGGCGAGGAACCCGGCTTTCGTGTTCCCCCCCATCGCTTCGAAGAGGTCGTACCGCTTCAGGAGCTTTCTCGTTTCGTCTTCGATGACGGTTCGACGGCCGTCCTCGCTCGTCTTTTCTTTGACACCCTCCTCGGAGTACTTGATCGCTCGTCGGAGTTTTCCAGTGAGAAACTCCTTGAGTTCCAGTTCGATCTCGTTTAAGTACGGTTCGATAACGTAGTACTTCTTCTCGTTTTCCCGTTCGGAGTGGAAGATGATAACACAAGCGTAGGGTTTGTTCACCCAGTAGCGCTCGACTTCCCTGAAGTGGCTCTTTTTCTCGAGTGGAACTGCCTTCTCGAGGTCGTACCGATTGGTGACGGTCGTGTTACCGGCGTCGGTCGAGAAGAACTCGTCTTCGTCGATCTCCTCCTGGATGGAAACCGTCCGTTCCTCGATGACCTCGTCTAAGGCCATCGCGATATCGTCGCCGAGCGAGAGCTGTTCCTCGACGTGGTCGGGGTCGAATCCGAGCGCTTCTTCCCCGTCGAACGGGACGATCTCACCGCTACTGTCGCGTGGTCGGTTGCCGTTTTCGTCGTAGTACGTTTCCCACTTGTAGTGTTCCCACGACCAGACATCCTTGACGACCGGTGTCGTCTCGGGATCGCAATGCTCGAGAAAGTGGTCCTGAAGGCGTTCGGATTTGGTTCCACAGATCGGGAGAACCTGTTCAGGAAGCTCGTCCGGTTGAAACCCGAGATATGCCTCGGGATCGAACGTCACGCGGTCCCAGTCGTCGGCGCGTGGAACCGCGCCACTGCCTTCGTCGGTATCCAACCCGAGTTGGTCGCTGGGATCTCTGGAACCGGCTCCAGAATACAGGGTCGAAACCTCGTCACCGTGCCCGTACTCCTCCATGAAATCGGCCCACGTATACTCGCCAACCCGGACGTGTGAGCCCACACCAGAATCCGATCGTTCCTCCGACGCGGGATCGGATGCCTCGCCCTCGGAAAATTCCCCGGCATCCGACTGGTCGGCCTCATCAATAGCCATTGGTACCACCCAAACTCCCACCCTTCAAAAAATTCATGCGCCTATTATCACCCATGATAATTGGACTAAAACCTCATTTTGACGAGATATAGTTACAGAGTGGGGCCACTATCCTACAATTACCTGAACAAATATTGTTCCAGTAACCGACACATTATATAATTTCCTATTTGCAAGTCGAAAATACATATTTGACGGTGGTAAATTCACATGTGAGATTTTGTTGTTTAATTGTAATGTTTGCCGGACGAACGTGACTCTAATATCTGTGAGACGGCATCTGGCTGTCGGTCTCGAGACGACTCGCCCGCGATTACGGAAAACCGAAGTCGTCCATCGGCTCGAGGAAGTTCCGTCGACACGGTACCTGGAACCGCCGTTTCTCCTTCATCGTAGTCAACTCTCAGTCGGGGGGCAACCTGGGACAGAGTCGGCAATAACCGGTAGAACGAGACAACAGTCCGTACGACTGGACTCGAATCACGGTCGTTGCGCTTCCCCTCTCCCTGATTCGAATCCGCCGTGCCGGTTCGCTCGCCATTACGTGGCTCGCTGCACGGGCGTGGCGGGATTCGAACCCACGATCAGAAGGTTAGGAACCTCCTGCCCTCTCCGCTAGGCCACACGCCCTTCCGAGAAAACACGTCAGTTCGGTTCGGTTTCGGTTTCGGTTTCGGTTTCAGCGTCCGTCTCCTCGGTCGTCACCGGCTCCGTGTCGACGAAGTCAGCCTCTTCGTCCTCCTCGAAATCTCCATCACGCATCTCCTCCAGTTCCGTTTCGACCTTTTCACGCCCTTTTTGGAACTCCCCCATTGCCTCACCCGTCGATCGAGCCAGCTTGGGGATTTTGTTTGCCCCGAACAGCAAGATGGCGATGAAAAGGATGATCAGTAATTCCGGACCCCCGGGTGCACCAGGGATGAACAACGGTGCAATTTCGGCTACCATCTCTATGCGTGGCTTACCGGCTGGCAATTATAACCTTTTTGCCTCGGACAGCTATCGAAGAACGTCCGAAAAAGTTGTTCGAACCCGAACACGCCGAAATCGACACCCGAGTTACCGAGTGGGAAATCGGTATCCACGGTCGAGAGCGGCTCGTGTTTGCGCTTAGCGTGGCCGGTCCGTTCCGGGACCGAACCGTTCTGGGAACGAAACAATCTTTCCGACGTATACGTAAGGGACAGACGATGTCTGAAACTGGCGACAGCGCACCCGATTTTACCGCACCGCTCGCAAACGGCGACGTCGATTCTTTTACGCTCTCCGAACGCCTCGAGGAGGAGGCACCGATCGTCCTCGCGTTCTTCCCTGCCGCGTTCACGGGCGTCTGTACGGACGAGATGTGTACGTTTCAATCGCGCCTCGCGGAGTTCGAAAACGTAAACGCGTCGGTCTACGGCGTCAGCCGGGACTCCCCGTTCACGCTCAACGAGTTCCGCGACCAGAACGACCTCGAGTTCGGGCTGATAAGCGACTTCAACGCCGAGATCATCACCGACTACGGTATCGAGATGGACTTCGAGGACCTCGGCGTCTACGGCGTCGCCAAGCGCTCGGTGTTCGTCGTCGACGACAGCGGTGAGATCGTTTACTCGTGGGTGAGCGACGACCCAGGCGTCGAACCGGAGTACGTCGAAGTCGAAGCTGCGGCCGAGGACGCGGCCTGATACGGATCGTTGTCGTTCGGTACCGGTAATCGATGATCCCGAACGAACGGCCGACGGAACCGACGCCACCCTGGCAAGCGATTGCCTCGCCGCATCGTTTTTTACGTTACCGACTGACGACTACGTATGAACGAACCCGACCCTGGGACTGATTCCAAGCGCGTCTACGATCCTGCTGAAGAACACGAGTTCCCCGACGAGAAACTGAACGCCATCCTCGAGTTCGTCGACGAGGACGAGGAGATAACGACCTACCTCGAGGCACAGAACATCAATGCGGTCGATCGGATGCAGTACAACGATCACGGGACCAAACACATCGAGATCGTCCGAAATCGGGCGCTCTGTCTGTACGATCTCCTCAAAGCCGGTGACGTCGATTTCAACGGTGCACGCCAGCAAGGGCTCGACGAGGAAGACGAGTCGGTGATTATCGCGCTCGCGGCGACACTCCACGACGTCGGCCACGTCGTCCACCGCGACGAACACGTCTACTACTCGATCCCGCTGGCCGCCGACATCCTCGATCGAGTCTTAGCGGAGTTCTACGACCTCCCCGACGTCGTGCGAATGAAAGGCGAGGTACTCCACGCAATTCTCTGTCACCACACGGCCGAGACGCCGCTGACGACGGAAGCCGGTATCATCCGCGTCGCCGACGCACTCGACATGGAAAGTGGCCGTTCACGGATTCCCTACGAACACGGCGGCCGCGGGATCAACACCCTCTCGAGCCAGGCGATCAAACGGGTCTCGCTGTACGAGGGCGAGACCAGTCCAGTGATGGTCGAAATAGCAATGACGAACGCGGCAGGCGTCTACCAGGTGGACAACCTCTTGAAGGCGAAACTCCGTGGCTCCGGACTCGAGGATGATATCCGTATTGTGGCCGTCAACACGAACGAAAACCACGAACAACTCGTCGAACGGATCGAGCTTTAGTCGGCGAGTTCGTACCGTCCATCAACCCGTTTGACGTGGCCGCGCTCCCGTAACGTTCCAACGATCGAGAGAACGTTCCCCTTGCTGATGGCGAGATCCGACCGGAGGTTGTCAGCCGTCGCGCCGTCTTTCGTCGCGAGATAGTAGTAGACCAATTTCGCTCGCGGCGTAGTAACATCAGTTGGCACCGACACGTCGGTTCCCTGCTCCACTGTCGAGGTCATATTCGATCTCTGAAGTTCGACGATAATAAATCTGTGTTTCAACGATCGTCGATAATAAGGCCCCCGTCACCGTGTTTCGACAACCCGAACAGCGACGACCGATCCGAAACGACACCGATTCGGAGTGACACGACCGATTTCGTCGCGTTGTACCGATCGTCGTATCGTTTTTGTACGTCCCCTGGGACAGGAGACACGATGTCGACCCAGATTACCATCCTCGCACTCTTGACCGGGCTGATGACCGGTGCCCTGTTTCGGTTTCTGAATATCCCGATCCCCGCACCACCGGAGCTCCCCGGCGTGATGGGTATCATCGGGATCTACGTGGGATACAAGATCATCGACCACTTCGGAGTCGGTGTCGATTTCCTCGAGTTACTCGGTGCCTGACCGCCTCCGAGACACCCTATAACCGCTGTACACGCTGATCGCGTCGTATTCCGGCGATGGGACCGGTTCCTCGGGCGGAACCTCCGGAGACCGATCGGGAACGGCCGCGAAAACGAGTCGACGGAGCGTCGTCAGTAGCTCCGAACTTTCGGCTCGTAGGTCTTCTCCTCGCCCTCGAGGATGACTGGGCGGTAGAAGATATTCGGTTCGCCGCCGTCCCAGGAGATGAGCGTGTGCTTGAGCCAGTTCTCGTCGTCGCGAACCTGGTTCTCCTGACGCCAGTGAGCGCCACGGAACTCGTTGCGCACGAGCGCACCGAGTGCGATCGTCTCGGCGACGTCGATCAGGTTGCGCGTCTCGTAGGTCTGCTGGAGATCGGTGTTGAACGTCCGCGAGGGGTCATCGACGTAGACGTCCTGGTACTGCTCTCGGCAGTCGCGAATGATCCGGAGTGCCTTCTTGATGCCCTCTTCGGTCCGGAAGACGTTGACGTAGTCAGTCATTGCGTTCTGGAGCCTCGAGCGGATCTCGGCGTGCTGGATGCCGCTGTCTTTCTCCATCAGCCGCTCGACGCGCTCGCGTTCGCGTTCGACGGCGCGCTCGAGCGAGTCAACGCTGGCCGTGACGCCACCGTCTGCGGCGACGTCGCCGCTCGTCTCGAGACCGGTTGCGCCGGGCTGGACGGGGAGGTCGGCGTCGGTCTCGTCCTCGACATCGTCGCCGTATCCCGTCTCGATCTCGGGTTCACCGAGGGTCTCGCCGGCCGCGTGACGACCCGCGCGTTTTCCGAAGACGATGAGCTCAGGAAGGGCATTGCCACCCAGTCGGTTCCCACCGTGGACCGAGACGCAAGCGCACTCGCCGGCTGCGTAGAGGCCGTTGATGCAGGTCTGTCCGTTCTCGTCGACGTCGATGCCGCCCATCGCGTAGTGTTGACCGGGTTTGACCGGCATCGGCTCGACGAGACCGTCGACGCCCTCGAAGTCCTCTGCGAGGTGAAGGATGTTCTCTAAGCGGTCGAGGATGCGTTCCTCGCCCAGGTGGCGCATGTCGAGGTGGACGTACTCGTCGTCGACGCCGCGTCCTTCGTTCACTTCCGTGAGTTCGGCCCGCGCAACGACGTCACGAGAGGCGAGTTCGCCGTCGTTGTTCGCGTAGCCGTACTCGAACATGAACCGCTCGCCGTCGTTGTTGTAGAGGATGCCACCCTCGCCGCGGACACCCTCGGAGATGAGGACACCCGTCGACGGCAGCGAAGTCGGGTGGAACTGGATGAACTCCATGTCCTCGAGTGGTGCGCCGGCGCGATAGGCCATCGCGTGACCGTCGCCCGTACAGGAGACGGCGTTGGTGGTGTGATCGAACGCTTGACCGGGGCCGCCGGTCGCGAGAACGACACCGTTGTTTGCCTTGAACCCTTCAATGTTTCCGGACTGGACGTCGTAGGCGACGACTCCGTGGCACTCGCGGTCGTTCGGGTCGGCCTCGTCGCTCGTCGCCAGGTTCATCACGTACCACTCGTCGTAGACCTGGATGCCGCGTTTGACGACCTGTTCGTACATCACGTGAAGGAGGTGGTGGCCGGTCTCGGCACCGGCGTACGTCGTCCGCGGGAACGAGAGACCGCCGAACGGCCGCTGGGAGACTCGCCCGTCGTCCTCGCGGGAGAACGGCATTCCCCAGTGTTCCAGCTGGATCGTCTCGTCGGGGGCGTCCTGTGCGAGGGTTTCGACCGCCGGAGCGTCACCCAGGTAGTCTGACCCCTTCATCGTGTCGTAGGCGTGAAGTTCCCAGTCGTCGCCCTCCCGAAGCGCGGCGTTGATCCCGCCTTCGGCCGCGCCAGTGTGACTGCGAACTGGATGGAGTTTCGAAACGATGGCCGTATCGGCCCCCGCCTCGTTCGCTGCGATTGCCGCCCGGAGGCCGGCGCCGCCAGCGCCGACCACGATGACGTCGTGTTCGTACATATTACCAGAATTTTAGGTTCTTCTTGACTGCTTCGCGCTTGAGCTCCTGGATGTGCTCGGTGAGCGGAATGTCCTTCGGACACACTTCGGTACAGGAGAACTGGGTCTGACACCGCCAGACGCCGTGTTCCTGCTCTAAGATCCGGAGCCGGTGTTCTTTGATCTCCTCGTCTTCGCGTTCGTCCATCGCAAAGCGGTAGGCCTTGTTGATCGCCGCCGGTCCGAGATACTGGTTGTCTCCCGCCGCGACGTTACAACTAGACATACACGCACCACACCAGATACACCGCGTCGACATCTTGACCTTCTCGCGGTTCTCCCGGCTCTGGCGCTGTTCCTCGAGTTCTCCCTCGGGAAGATCTTCTTGCTGGAAGTACGGCTCGACGGCGTGCATCTGGTCGTAGAAGTGATCCATGTCGACGACCAGATCCTTGACGACCTCCTGGTGGGGAAGCGGTTCGATCCGAACCGGCTGCTCGAGTTCCGAAATCTGGGTCTTGCAGCCGAGTTGCTGTCTGCCGTTGACGAAGAAGGCATCGGAGCCACAGACGGCCTGGCGACAGGAGTGTCGGAACGTCAGCGAGGAGTCGAACTCGTCGCGGGCGTACATCACCGCGTCGAGGACGGTCATCCCCTTCGTGAAGGGGACGTGGAAGTCGTCGAATCGCGGTTCCTGTTTCGCCTCGACTTCGGGGTCGTAGCGGAAGACCTTGATGTGGACAGTCTCCCCCTCGGCTTCGGCCTCCGCTTCCGATCGCTCGTCGACCATTCCCTCCTGTTTTTCGTCGAGTCGCCGCTGCTGTGGCGACTCCGACCCTTTCATCTCGGGGTCTTCCGGTGCTTCCTGCGTCTCCGGTTCTTGGGTTTCCGGCTCCTGTTGTTGCGTGCTCATGTTAGATCATCCCCGCCATCGCGAGTGCAACCCAGATTCCCTGGACGATCAGTGCCACACTTGCAATCGTCAGGACCGCGAGCACTACCTTCTTGGGGGTGCCGCTGAGACCCTGATTGACGAGTGCGTTGTAAACGCCGTTGACGCCGTGGAACGTTCCGGCGATGAGAAACAGCACCATCGTCAGGAAGTAGCCGACGTTCTCCATCCGGGCTCGCGTACCCATGAACGTAACCTCGGCCGCGTGGTTGACGAAGTGAAGCTGAAAGAAGTGGAAAGCGAGAACGACGACGAGAAACGCTGCCGTGATGCGCTGGAGCAGCCAAGCGGTTCCGCCCGGCGCGAACGAGGAGTATCGTTCAGCCATTTAAAAGCCCACCCCTTTCAGGAAGGTCGGAACGCTCGCAACGGTGATGATCCCCGTCAGGATCAACGAGGCGTAGAAGCTCTTGTCCTGGGCCTCGAGTCCGATTCCGAGGTCGATCATCAACAGACGGAGCCCGTTCAGGATGTGGAAGACTGCCACCGCGAGCAGGCCGACCTCGAGGAGCCGAACGATGAACAGGCCCTCGAGCCCGCCAAGCGTCGCCGTGTAGATGTCGACCTCGGTGAGGCCGGTCCCCTCGACGTTCGGCAGATCCTCCGCGAACACTTCGACCGTCTCGCCCTGTGCTGCCCCGATTGCCGTACTCAACACGGCGATGTGAGTGAACAGATAGCCGATCAACATCCACCCGGTGAACTTGTGGAAGATCCACGCCCACATGCCGGCCGAGAACTCTTTCCAGCGGCCGTAGTCCTCGATAAGGCCGCGATTGTAAGACTGACTCATGCGCTCGTGTGGACGGTTAGACCGTGGAGGTATAGAAGTTACTTTTGTCACTCCTGGTAGAGAGTAGCGAGAATATTCATTCGGAAAGGAATGAATCGGTATCACTAACAAAACACCAATTTGTCTGATCGCCACAGCCGTGTGGCTCTATAGTGACAACTGATACGGATTGCTGTAACTATTTACCGGGACAACCGCAAGGTGAGGCGCGGTTGCCCCGGTAAGGACTTACAGCAGTCAGTATGAATCCATTTACATACCGATCTCCGACTCCCTGGCGATCGGATGTGCAATGACGTTCAGTGGCTACTACCAACGATCGAATACTCGTGGTGTCATTAGCTACCACGGTCACAGTTCGGATTGGGACCGCTCCATCGTTCGTTCGCGCTCGAGTGCCGTCAGCGTATCCGAGGAGAGACCGACGAGGTGACACAATGGGTTTCCGGGGTAGACCACGGGATTCTCGAGGACACCGACGATGAGCCCGGTAAACGGAGCGTCGACGGTGACGATGTCGTCTTCTTCTTTGAACGGGTTGGTGATCGTACAGATCACCTCATCCTCCTCGACGAGCGCGCCACGCCCGCGCTTCATATCGACGATCCCGCCCGCGTCAGCGCGAAGCCAGGTTTTCTCGTCTTCGTCGCGAATGATCGTCCGCCAGCCGGGCCAGTGGACCGACGACTCCGGATGACAGCCGAACTCCGCGAGCACGCTGGCGACGCCGGTCAGCGCACGGTCGATCAACGGGCGCTGGAAGCGGTGTGCCTCACCCATCTCTACGGTGATCGTCGGAACGCCCGCCTCTGTTGCCTCCCGTCGAAGGGTTCCGGACGGACCCTCACCACCGATGATGACGTTCGAACTGAACGCCTTAGCGAGACGACCGACTGTCGGATCGTCGACTGACGCGCGGACGTGGAGCATGTTCGTTCGTCCGCGCGTCGACGTGTGGAAGTCGATCCCGAGGTCACAGGGCTCGATGAAGTTCGTGAAGATCCGATTGGCCATTCGTCGAGCGCTCGTCGATCCCTCGCGTCCGGGAAACGATCGATTCAGATCCCGGTCGTAGATCGGGAGGTACCGTTCCTGGGCCAGAAAGCCGGGAACGTTCATCACGGGCAGACAGACGAGCGTCCCGTGGAGTTCGGAGTGATCCCAGTCGTGGGCGACTTCGCGGACGACTTCGATCCCGTTGAGTTCGTCGCCGTGTGCCGCCGCCGACAGAAAGACCGTCGGTCCCGGCTTCGAGCCGTTGATGACTGTCACAGGGATCTTGACGGGATCGCCGAGATACGTTTCACTGATGCTGTACCGGATGTTTGCCGACTCGCCTGGGTCGACCCGTCCACCGTTGTACGTAAACGCCTCGTCGTCGACGTCTGTACGTTCGTCGGGCGGTTCGTCGCTCGAGTCGTCGTTCATACACCACTCTCGGAGAGCAACGACGAGAACCTTGTCGTTACGGATCGCCTCGACCGACGACTGCTGGCGCGGGTTGGTGATGGGGTCTACTGCACCGACGCCCTGGTGCAACCGCGATCCGTCTTTCGTTCTCTGCCTCTCACTCCCCATGGCGAAGGTGACTCCGTGACGACGCTGATCCGTAACTGGACAATCAAACCGTGGGCATACGTTTTGTACTTTGCCATGTTACAGCTACGCATGGACATCCGTGAGGCCACCGAGTCGGACGTCGATGCAATCCGCTCGATCGCCAGTCAGTCGCTCCGATCGACCTACACCGACTTTCTCGACGAGGATACCGTCGACGATGCGATCGAGCAGTGGTACGGCGAATCGTTCGCCGAGGAACTGGTCGACGATCACTCACTCGTTCTGGTCGTCGAACGCGACGGAGAGATCGTCGCGTTCTCCCAGAGCGATCTGATCGGCCAGCAACATCGCACGGGTCGGATCCTCTGGTTGCACGTCGACCCCGACCAGCGGGGAAGCGGAACCGGGGTTCGTCTGCTCGTACGCACCCGCGAGAAACTGCTTCAGGAGGGTGCCGAACGGATCCACTGTTTCGTCCTCGAAGACAACGAGGGCGGAAACGAGTTCTACCGCGAGCACGGCTTCGAGCAAGCCGGACAGCGCGAGGTCGACATCGGCGAGGAGACGTTCGTCGAGAACGTCTACGCCGAGAGTGAGATCGACGGCGAAGGCTGGGGCGCGACCGACGAACTCGAGGTCGACGGCCAGCGACTGTACGTCAGCTACGGTGAGGCGGCTCGCGGCTCGAAGTCACCGTTTTACACGGTCTACGAGACAGCCGACCGGGACGAACGCTACGCGTGGCTCTGTGGCCACTGCGATTCGATCGACAACGCGATGGATGCGATGGGCCGGATCGAGTGTAACACCTGTGGCAACCGCCGGAAAGCGACCCGATGGGACGCCTCGTATCTCTAGTTCAGCTTCCCGAGTCGCGTTCCGAGCCAGCCCGTCTGGAACGATATTCACGATCGGACGGGACACAGTCGTACCGTGACCGTCCCAATCAGGGTCGTCGCTCGAGGTACAGCACTCTGTAGGTGATCGTTACCTCCCGAGTCGACACAGGGTCGGTGGACGTCACCGGGTTCGACGGTCGACGCGTTCGGGACGGATTCATACGGATTGCTGTAACTATTTACCGGCGAACCCGCAGACGGGTCGCGGATTCGGCGGTACCGATGACAGTAAATCGTCTCACTGTAATCGTCGACTATCGTTCGCTGTCGAGCCCCACTCGACTGTTGTATCCACATTACAATTGGCCGATTGCGCTTTCTCCCCTACTGGTCGGACCGTCCGAATCCGCCTTAGTTAGGTCACATCCCCACTCCGACCGCCGTCGAGTACACGAGACTGGCACCCACCATGAGTACACGAGAACACATCGTCCGCGGATTCAAAGCGACGCTCGTCGCTCGAGCGGTTTATATGATCTCGAGCGCGCTACTAATGTTCGTTCTCGCACGCTACCTGCTCGACCCGGACGGCTACGGCGCGCTGTACTGGGCGATCGGTATCCTGGCTGTCGTCCAACTGTTTGCCGACGTCGGTCTCGGGAAGTCGGCCGCACGATACATCTCGGAGTATCGCGGGACCGATCCCGGCCAGATCCCACACCTGCTTCGGTCGACGGTCGCGTTCAAACTCGTCGTGCTCGCCGTCGTCGCCTCTGCCCTGTTGGTGTTTCACGAACGGATCGCAGTCCTCCTCGGCGACCCGAGCGCCGCCCCGTTTCTCGCGGCCGGCGTCCTCTACATCACGGTCAACTCCTTTAACGTGTTCAGTCAGATCGCCTTCCAGGGATTCAACCGCCTCGAGTACAGCGCGGCGGTCCAGGCTATCGGCGGCGCAGCCCGTCTCGTCTTCGCGGTTCTGTTCGTACTCGCGGGGCTCGGGGCGCTCGGTGCCCTGTTCGGCTACATCGTCGGCTACGCGATCGCCGCCGTCTTCGGGATGGCCGTCCTCTACTACCGGTTCTATCGTCCCATCGATCCTGCGCCGACGTACGAGGAGGGACTCTCGAGACGCCTCGCCGAGTACAGCGTGCCGCTTACCGCGACCAGAAGCGCCAACGTGGTCGACAAGCAGATCGACACCGTTCTCGTCGGGGTGTTTCTCACGCCCGCGGCCGTCGCCTTCTACACCCTGGGCAAACAGATTACCGACTTCGTTCTCGCGCCGGCCGAATCGCTCGGCTTCACGATCTCGCCGAACTTCGGCGAACAGAAAGCCGCCGGGAAACTCGAGGAGGCCCGTCGGATCTACGAGACGTCGCTGACCCACACGATGTTGGTGTACGTGCCGGCTGCGGCCGGTCTGGCGATCGTCGCCGAACCGTTCATCACGCTCGTCTTCGGAGGGGACTACGCGGGAGCCGTTCCGGTGCTCCAGATCCTCGCGGCGTTCGTCGTCCTCCAGGCGATTACGAACCTGACGAGTGACAGTCTCGACTACCTGGGTCGGGCGCGGGCTCGCGCCGTCGCGAAAGGCGTGACCGCGGCGGCTAATCTCGGGTTGAACCTGCTGTTGATCCCGACGATCGGCGTCGTCGGTGCTGCCCTCGCCACGGTCGCAACGCATTCGGTGTACGTGGCGGTGAATCTCTACATCGTCCACACGGAGCTCTCGCTCCGACTCGCTCGTCTCGGGCGCTCGATGGCGATCATCTGTTCGATCACCGGTGCGATGGCCGTCGCCGTCTTGCTCGTGACGCCGATGGTTTCGACCGTCCTCATGCTGTTCGTCACCATCGGCCTCGGTGGGCTCGTCTGGGCCGTGCTCGTCCTGGCCAGTGGATTCGTCGATCTGCGCGACGTCAGATCGGTCGTCAGCTGATCGAGACGGTGTGTCGCCCGCCACTGGCTCGCTTCCGTCGGATTAACTACGAATACTTATCCGCCAGCTTTGTGTTGGATACGTATGAGCGATGCTGACGCCGTCACGGTCGGGGTATTGAGTTTACACACGAGCAAGGAAACGAAGGCGATTCTCAACGCTGTCGAGTCGTTAGGTCACGACACCGAGTGGCTTCGAACCGAGAACACCGCGATCAGTGTCACCGACGGGAGCGTCGTCCTCGAGCCGACGGTCGACGTGATCGCAAACCGGATGTTGCTCTCGAACACCGAACAGCCGGCCGAAGAGCTCGGGCTCGCAAACACGTTCGCCCAGCTCGTGCCGACACTCAACGAACCGAAGTCCGTCCTCACAGCGATTCACAAGCTCTCGACGGCCACGACGCTCGCGGCCAACGACGTTCGGACCCCCGACGTCACCCTCGCGCTCAACAGTGAAGGGCTAAACGCCGCTCGAGAACGATACGGCGAGGAAGCGGTGTACAAGACCGCGATCGGTACACACGGCGGCGGCACCTGGAAGGTCGGTCGGGACGAGCCGGTCAACGCCAAGGTCGGGAACCGGTACGCGTTCTTACAGGAACTCGTCGACCACGACGACCTCAGACACCGGGACGTCAGAGTCTACGTCGTCGACGGCGAAGTCATCAGCGCGATGTACCGGTACGCGCCGGACAACGACTGGCGGACGAACGTCGCTCTCGGCGGCACCGTCGAGAACGCGACCGACGACCTCCCCGACGATGTTCGAGAGATGGCCCAGCGAGCGGCCGACGCGGTCGGGCTCGACTACGCTGGCGTCGACCTCGTCGAGAGTGAAGAGGGCTGGTTCGTCCTCGAGGTCAACCCAACCGCCGGTTTCAAGGGGCTCTACGAGGCGACCCACATCAGTCCCGCACCGTACATCGCGAAACTCGCGATCGAGCGTGCTGGCGGTGAGGTCGACGACCAACGGGTCGAGGAGCTGTCCGCGGTGCTCGACGACTCACAGCCCACGGCACAGCCGGTACAGACCACGCAGCCGAGCGAGGAACCGGCCGTGATCGGCTACACCGAGGAGGTTATCCTCTCGGGGACGAGCGGGTCGAAGTCGATCATCGCGAAGTCCGACACCGGCGCGACGCGGACGAGCATCGACACGGCGCTGGCGGCCGACATCGGTGCCGGCCCGATCAAGTCGATCACGCGGATCCGATCCGGCAGTTCGAAGACCGCGAAGAGTCGACCCGTCGTCGACGTCGTCGTCGGCGTCGGCGGCAACCAACACACCGTCACCGCGAGCGTCGAGGACCGAAGCCACATGGATTACCCCGTCCTTCTCGGCCGGGACATCCTCGAGAACTACCAGGTCGACGTCAGCCGACGAATCGACGGTAACCCCGCCGACACGCCCGAAGAGGAGGAGTAACGGACCGTATTTCGTTGGAACAGTCCCGCGTTACCGACGGGTGACTGCCCGCCACCGATTATTTTATTGTCCAGTTGTGCTAACACGTAGGCGCATGACGACGGTCCTCGCATCCACGCTCTCCAATAAACCGGTGATGGGATCGGACGGCAAGGAACTCGGAACGGTGCACAACGTCACGATGAACGTCGAGACCGGTGCACTCGAGTACGTCCTCGTGACGCCGAAAGCGGACGACGTTCATCGCTTCGAGACGGACGACGACGGGACGTTGCTCGTTCCCGCGGACAAGGTCCAGAACGTCGACGACTATCTGATGGTCGAGTAGCCGACGACACGTAGAGTGACCGACGACTCGTGGCCGGTCCCGGTGGGACTCGAGTGAGGCGATCACCGTTTTCCCCGGAGTAGCGATGGCGGTCGATCACGACCGCAGTCACGACGGGGTATCCGCCGACGAACCGAATTCGCGTCACCAGGTGCCGACGAGCAGATCACACTCGAGTGATTGCACGGCCGAAACGTGGAGTAGTGCAACGAAACACCGTCGGGTAATCGTCACTCGGAGAGCGATCCCGGCGTCCACGAGCCATCGAAGTCTTCGTGGCGGTACTTCTTCCCGTCGGCGCCCGCGTAGGTGCCGACGCAGTGGCCGTCGCCCTCGAGGTAGTACTGGTAGGTGGTCAGCCCCTCGAGTCCGACCGGGCCGCGGGCGTGGATCTTGCCGGTGCTGATGCCGACCTCGGCGCCGAGGCCGAACCGGTAGCCGTCGCTGAACCGGGTCGAGGCGTTGTGAAAGACCGACGCGGAGTCGAGACTCCGCATGAACGTCCCCGCGCGGTCGGCGTCGTCGGTGACGATCGACTCGGTGTGTTTCGAGCCGTACGCGGTGATGTGCTCGAGTGCAGCCTCGAGAGAGTCGACGACGCGAACGGAGAGGATCAGGTCGCCGTACTCGGTCGACCAGTCCGCGTCGGTGGCGGCTCCGACGTCGACGATCGATCGCGAGGTCTCGTCGCCACGGACCTCGACGTCCGCCTCCTCGTAGCGCTCGACGATCGCGGGGAGGAACGTCTCGGCGACGTCTTCGTGGACCAGCAGGGTCTCGACGGCGTTACAGACGGCCGGATACTGCACCTTCGCGTCGTAGGCGATCTCCTCGGCCATCTCGAGGTCGGCCTCGCTGTCGACGTAGACGTGACAGACCCCTTCAGTGTGACCGAGGACGGGGATACTCGTGTTATCCTGGATGTAGGAGACGAACTCGGAGCTCCCGCGGGGCATAACGAGGTCGATGGCGTCGTCCATCTCGAGGATCGTATCGACGTCCGCCCGAGCTTCGATGAGCTGGGCCCAGCCGTCGGGTGCGTCTGCCGTCGCCTCGCGGATGATCTCGTACAGCACTCGGTTCGACTCGCTTGCCTCGCTGCCGCCTTTCAGGATGACCGCGTTTCCGGACTTCAGACTGAGCGCGGCGATCTGGACGAGCGCGTCGGGCCGGGACTCGAAGATCGTCCCGACGACGCCGATCGGGACGGTCTGTTCGTACAGCTCGAGCCCGTCGTCGAGTTTCCGCGCGGTCCGCGTCCGCCCCAGGGGATCGTCCTGCCCGGCGACGCTCCGGACCATGTCCGTGATGCTCTCGAGTTTCTCCGGCGAGAGCTTCAGCCGGTCGACCAGCGCCTGGCTGTACTCGCCGGCCTCGAGCAGCTTCTCGCCCTCGCGGACGTCGACTTCGTTGGCCTCGAGGATCTCGTCGTGGTTCTCGTCGATCGCGTCGGCGATCGCGTGTAACGCCTCCGAACGCCGGTCGTCGGAGTACTTCGCGAGCTCCAGGGCCGCGGCCTGTGCCTCCTCGACTTTCGTCTCCGTCGATTTCTCAGTCATCGATGACACCGTTCGTTGGAACGAATATGGTCCCGACCGCCTTCCCACCAGCGATTTTTTCGAGGACGTCTTCTTCGGTCGACTTCGCGATGACAGCGGGGATGCCGTGTTCGCTGACCGAGCGCGCGCCGGCCACTTTCGTCTGGATGCCACCGAAGGTTGCGCTCGCACTGTCGTCGACGATCTCTTGAACGTCTGCGTAGTTGCGGCCGACGGCTTCGATACGTTCTGCGTCCGGGTCCTCTTTCGGGTTGCCCGTGTAGACTCCGCCGACGTCGGTGAGCGTGACGAGCAACTCGCTGTCGACGCCGACGGCGACCGACGAGGAGAGCATGTCGTTGTCGCCGATCCGGATCTCCTCGGTCGCGACGGCGTCGTTCTCGTTGATGATCGGGACGATGTCCCACTCGAGGAGCGTCTCGATCGTGTTCTTGAAGTTCGTAAACCGGTCGGGGTTGTCGATGTCGTTCTGGGTCAACAGAATCTGGGCGACCTTCCGATCGTAGCGCTCGAAGCTCTCCGTGTACCGGCGCATGAGGTGAGACTGGCCGACCGTCGACAGCGCCTGGGACTCCTCGATGGTGTCGTCGGTGTAGCCGACCCGTCCCTTTCCAGCGCCGACCGCCCCGGAGGAAACGAGGACGACTTCCTTCTCGTGTTCGAGCAGATCGACGACGTCGTCGACCAGTTTGTCGAGTTTCTCGTCGTCCAAATTCGACTCGTCGTCGGTCAGCGAGTTCGTTCCGGCCTTGACGACGACGCGGTCGGCGTCGGCCGCGAGCTGTCTGGTTTCCTCGACGACGCTCAGTTCGACGGCGTCAGTCATCGTCGAACTCTCGTGCTAACTCCGCGGATCGTTCTTCGGCCGCCGACACCGCTTCGGCGACCGCCTCGTCGGCCGTACTCTCCCAGAGGACTTCCATCCCCTCGATGGTCGTCCCCTTCGGGGAGCAGACCGCATCGATCAACTCCTCGATGTCCCGCTCCGAGCGCAGGACCGTCTCCGCCGCACCCTTGAACGTCTGGGCGGCGAGCACTTCCGCATCGTCGGGCTCGAGCCCGGCGTCGACGCCGGCGTCGCGCATCGCGCCGATCAGATAGAAGACGAACGCCGGGCCGCTCCCGTTGACGGCGGTCGCGATGTCCATCTGGGTCTCCTCGACCTCGACGAACTCGCCGACGTCGTCGAGAAGCGTCCTGACCTCGTCGGGGATCTCCGCTCCCGTCGCCGCGGCCGCCATATTCCCCGTCTCCGCGGCGAGGTTCGGCATGATTCGGACGACCGTCGCGTCGGTGTACTCCGCGAGGGTCGACGTCGGGACGCCGGCGGCGATCGAGACGAGCGTCTGCTCCGGCGAGAGGTCGAGATCGCTCACGACGTCGACGACGAGCCCCGGTTTGACGGCGACGACGACGACGTCGGCGTCGGTGGCGACCGCGGGATCGGTCGTGGTCTCCGCACAGTCGTCCGACACCGCCTCGAGCGCCGCCGGATCGACATCGCACGCGATAACCGTGTGCTCTCCAGTTCTCGAGAGCCCCCGTATCAGGGCGCTCCCCATGTTGCCACACCCAATGACGCTGGCACGTACCATTCTATATACACCACACGGATCGAGGGGGACATAGCAACTTTGATTTCGCCCCGAACCGCGGCCTGCCCGCTCGACCCGATCGACGACGAGGGTTCGCTGATGTGAAAGAAAGTTTTCTTTAAGCCGAAGAGTTCGTTACCGAGTTAGACAATCTTAATAGGGAAACCCAGCAATTGGTAGCTGATGACTGGATCAAACCAGGACTGGTGGCCGAATCGATTGAGCGTTTCCATGCTCGATCAGAACGTTCGCCCGTCCGACCCGATGGACGAGGAGTTCGACTACGCCGAGGAGTTCGAAACACTCGACTTCGAGGAGGTGAAAGCGGACATCGAGGACGTGATGACGACGTCCCAAGATTGGTGGCCTGCCGACTACGGCCACTACGGCCCGCTTTTCATCCGGATGGCCTGGCACAGCGCCGGCACCTACCGCACCAGCGACGGTCGCGGCGGTGCTTCCGGCGGCCGACAGCGCTTCGCGCCGCTCAACAGCTGGCCCGACAACGCGAACCTCGACAAGGCGCGGCGGCTGCTCTGGCCGGTCAAGCAGAAGTACGGCCGTAAGCTTTCGTGGGCCGACCTGATCGTGCTGGCCGGCAACGTCGCCCTCGAATCGATGGGATTCGAGACGTTCGGCTTCGCCGGCGGACGTGAAGACGACTACCAGCCCGACGACGCCGTCGACTGGGGTCCCGAAGACGAGATGGAAGCGTCCGACCGCTTCACCGAGGAGGGTGAACTCGAGGGGATGCTCGCCGCGACCGTCATGGGCCTGATCTACGTGAATCCGGAGGGGCCGGACGGTGAGCCGGATCCGGAGAAGTCCGCGGAACGAATTCGAGAGTCGTTCAGCCTGATGGCGATGAAAGACGAGGAGACGGCCGCGCTCATCGCCGGCGGACACACCTTCGGGAAGGTCCACGGCGCTTCCGATCCCGACGAGCACGTCGGTCCAGAGCCGGAGGCTGCCCCGATCGACAAGCAGGGGCTGGGCTGGGAGAGCAGCCACGGCTCCGGGAAGGGAGCCGACACGATCACCAGCGGGATCGAAGGACCGTGGACCACCGCGCCGACCCGGTGGGACACCGGCTTCATCGACAACCTGCTGAACTACAAGTGGTGGCCCGAGAAGGGGCCCGGTGGCGCGTGGCAGTGGACCACACAGGACGGCGAACTCGACGAGGCCGCACCGGGTACGGAAGATCCGTCGGAGAACGAGGACGTGATGATGCTAACGACGGACGTTGCGCTCAAGCGAGATCCCGACTACCGGGAGATCCTCGAACGGTTCCAGGAGAACCCCAAGGAGTTCCAGGACGCGTTCGCGAGGGCCTGGTACAAGCTGATCCACCGCGACATGGGTCCGAAAGAACGGTTCCTCGGCCCGGAAGTGCCAGACGAGGAGATGCTCTGGCAGGATCCCATCCCGGACGCCGACTACGATCTGATCGGCGAGGCGGAGATCGCCGAACTCAAAGAGGAAATTCTCGCCTCGGAGCTCTCGATCTCTCAGCTCGTCAAGACCGCCTGGGCGTCGGCGTCGACCTACCGCGACAGCGACAAGCGCGGCGGCGCAAACGGCGCGCGCATCCGCCTCGAGCCCCAGCGGAGCTGGGAAGTCAACGAGCCCGAGCAACTCGAGACGGTACTCGAGACCTACGAGGAGATCCAGGCGGAGTTCAACGACTCCCGATCCGACGACGTGCGCGTCTCGCTTGCCGACCTGATCGTGCTGGGCGGCAACGCGGCCGTCGAGCAGGCAGCGGCCGACGCCGGCTACGACGTCGACGTTCCGTTCGAGCCGGGCCGGACCGACGCGACGCAAGAACAGACCGACCCCGAGTCCTTCGAGGCGCTCAAACCTCCGGCTGACGGCTTCCGCAACTACTACAGCGACGAGGCCGACCGTTCCCAGGAAGAGCTGTTGGTCGACAAGGCGGATCTCCTGAACCTGACGGTCCCCGAGATGACGGTGCTGGTCGGCGGGATGCGTGCACTGAACGCGACCTACCAGGACTCCGAACTCGGCGTCCTCACGGACCGCCCGGAGACGTTGACCAACGACTTCTTCGTGAACCTGCTCGATATGGACTACGAGTGGGAGGCGGCCGAGGACTCCCAGGACATCATGGGATGGGAAGCGCCGACGGACACCAGAGATGGCGAGGTCTTCGAACTGCGTAACCGCGAGACGGGCGAACTCGAGTGGACGGCGACCCGTGCCGATCTCATCTTCGGTTCGAACTCCCGCCTTCGCGCCTCCGCGGACGTCTACGCCGCCGACGACGCCGAGGAGAAGTTCGTTCGCGACTTCGTCGACACCTGGAGCAAAGTGATGCAACACGACCGGTTCGACCTCGAGTAACGCTCGAGACGCTCGCTGCGTCCCTTGGTCGACGCGTTTTTGTTCACTCGAGTCCACCTCCCGTCGAACGCGAATGACGGTCGATTCCGCCGCCGACACCGATCCCGAATCCGTCCTTCGAGCCGATCCCGTGATGGCGCGGGTCGTCGAACGCCGCGACCCACACCAGATCGATCCGAACGTCGACGAGTTCGAGCGCCTGTGTGTCTCGATCGTCAACCAGCAGCTCTCGACGGCGAGCGCGACGGCCGTTCGCGAACGGATGTTCGAGGTGCTCGAGGGGACTGTCACTCCCGATACTGTCCTCGCAGCCGACCGCGACGACCTCCTCGAGGCCGGCCTCTCCCGGTCGAAAGTCGACTACGTCAGGAACGTCGCTCGCGCGTTCCTGGAACGCGATCTGACTCGCGACGGTCTGGCCGACCGGACGAACGACGAGGTGATCGACGAACTCACCAGGATCAAAGGCGTCGGCGAGTGGACCGCGAACATGTACCTCGTGTTCGTCCTCCAGCGTCCGGACGTCCTCCCGCTGGGTGACCTCGCGGTCCGCCGCGGAATCGAACAGCTCTACAACGACGGCGAGGAGCTGACTCGAGCGGAGATGCGCGAGACCGCCGAACCGTGGCGACCTTACCGCAGTCTCGCGACGCGGTACATCTGGGCGGAGTACGAGGCCTGATACGGGTGCTGTAACGATTGACGGTGTGGCCCCAGAACGGTCGCGGTCACACCGGAATAACGTCCAGCAGACCGTATGGTACGGTGAGTGCTGTGGCGGATCCGTTCCGACTCTACTCGCCGACTGCCGCCGACTGCCGACGTCCGTCGGTCCCGTCTGTCGACGCACGGATGGCGTACGTCCCGAGACCAGCGATTCCGGCGACTGTCACCGCTAGACTGGCCGAGACACCCGTCTCGAGAAACGCCAGCCCGGCCTGGGCGAGCGAGCCGTACTCCCCGCCGAGTGTCGTCGCGAGGGCGAACTGCGCCAGTACGGTTCCGAGGGCCGCCCCGACGAAGAGAGCGAACGCGAGCGCGGCGTACAATCGCGCCACGTCGACGGAATCGGCGATCAGGTAGCCGGCTGCGAAGACCCCGACCGGCGTGACGAGTACCGATCCGAGGCTCGCACCGAGGGTGAACAGACCGAGCGTCTCGACGCCAAACTCGAAGTACGTGTGTCCGATTACCGTCGCCTGGCGGGAGAGGACCTCAACTACGCCGGCGATCACCGCAACGCCGAACGCGCCGATGGAACCGTTCGAGGGCATACTGAACGACGAGGAGACAGTCACAAAAACGTATCTGTCGTTCGAACAAATCTGTCGTTTAAACGCAACTATCGCTCAAGCGCACCTGTCGCCCAACCGTATCTGTCGCTCAACCGTACCTTTTGTCAGAACCACCCGTCGTCTCGACTCGATCCGGCTCGAGCCGAGTCCCTTCGAGCGGCGCGGACGAGGATTTTCCCGTCGGGGCGACGTAAGACGACCGAATGCAACCGGTCGTTCACCTCGCCGTCGGCTACCTCTGTTATGCGAGCTACGTCCGGTGGAGAGGGGGCACGTCGCCGGGCGAAGGCCCTGCACTGGCCGCGGTTTTCGGGGCGGCGCTACCCGATCTGATCGACAAACCGATCTGGTTCGTGGGTGTCGTCGACGTCGGTCGAACGATCGGGCACTCGCTTTTGTTTGTGGTTCCGCTCGTCGTCCTCGCGTGGGCGGTCGCGCGATCGCGCGATCGGGAACTGCTCGGCGTCGCGTTCGCCATCGGCTACCTCTCACACGTCGCGACGGACGTTCCCTGGCACGTACTCTCCGGCGACTACCACGAACTCGGCTTTCTCCTGTGGCCGATCACGCCGATGCCGGAGTACACCGGCACGAAGCCGCTCGGAACCGTGCCAGGGCTCGAGGTGACGGTGACGACGCTCTGGCTCGAGGCGGTCATCCTCGTCGCCGGCGTCGGGTTCTGGTGGCGACACGGCCGACCGGGACTCGAGCCGATTCAGCGTGCAGTTGGACGATAGCGGAGGAGAAAATACAGCGAACGCGCCGCCTGACACCCTACTCCTGGAGCGAATCCATCTCCGGCGTCTCGGGTTCGACGTTCGCCAATCGCATCGCGTTCCCGGTCACGCCGAGGCTCATCCCCATGTCGCCGATGACGACGGCGTGAATCACCGTGACGAATCCGGGCGGCGCACCCGCGGCGAGGACGGCCTTGACGGCCAGGCTCGTCCAGATGTTCTGGCGAATGACGCCGTTTGCCTTCCCCGAGAGATCGTAGAGGTAGGGAAGGCGAGTCAGGTCGTCGCCCATCAGCGCCACGTCGGCCGTCTCGAGGGCCGTGTCGGTCCCCGCAGCACCCATCGCGATGCCGACGGTCGCGGTCGCGAGCGCGGGCGAGTCGTTGATCCCGTCGCCGACCATGGCGACGTGAGCGTCGTCTCCCTCGTCGCCGTGTGTCTCTTCTAACCGCTGAATCCACTCGAGTTTCTCGTCGGGCAGGAGTTCGGCGTGATACTCGTCGATGCCGACCTCGTCGGCGATCGCACGGGCCGTGCCCTCGTTGTCGCCGGTGAGCATCACAACGCGGACACCCTGCTCGTGCAGCTGCGAAACGGCCCACGTCGCCGCCGCCCGAACGCGGTCCGCGACGGCGACCACGCCGAGGGGGCGGTCTTCCGTCCCGACGATCACGACCGTCTTCCCCTCGGCCTCGAGATCCGGCACGACGTCCTCGAGGACGTCCAGACAGCCGCCGCGTTCGCACTGGGGCTGGGGCGTCGTTTCGTACCCCATCTCTGCGAGGCTGACTCCCCCGTCCGTCGTTGCGTGGACGTGCTCGAGATCGGCGAGGCCGTCGAACAGATCAGGCTTGCCGACGTAGTGTGTGTCGCCGTCGATCTCGGCGCGAACGCCCTTCCCTGTCAGGGCCTCGAACTCGGACACGTCGGCTTCGTCTTCGGGTCTCACGACACCCTGTTCCTCGGCGTAGCCGACGATCGCCTCCCCGATGGGGTGCTCGCTGCGCCGCTCTGCGGCGGCCGCGCGGCGAAGAACGTCTTCCTCGTCGGCCCCCTCGAGTCCGATCACGTCGGTCACCGAGAGGTCGCCCGTGGTCAGCGTCCCGGTCTTGTCGACCGCGAGGACCTCGCTGTCGCCGACCGCCTCGAGGTGTTTGCCGCCCTTGATCAGGACACCGTTTCGGGCGGCGTTCGTGATCCCGGAGACGACGCTGACGGGTGTCGAGATGACCAGCGCGCAGGGACAGGAGATCACCAGCAACGTCAGGCCGACGATAAACCAGTAGCTCCAGGACGCGCCGACGAGCAGGGGCGGGACGACGGCGGCCGCGACAGCGAGGACGACCACGATCGGCGTGTAGACGCTCGCGAAGCGGTCGATGAACTGCTCGCGGTCGGTCTTCTCGCGTTCTGCGTCCTCGACCATGCGGATAATGCGGGCCAGCGTCGAGTCCTCCGCCGCGCTCTCGACGTCGATCTCGAGATAGCCCGACTCGGCGATCGTCCCCGCGTAGACCTCGTCGCCTTCGATCTTGTCCTCGGGGACGCTCTCGCCCGTGATCGGCGACTGGTCCACCGCGCTTTCGCCCTCGAGGACGGTGCCGTCTGCCGGGATCTTCTCTCCCGGGCGGACGACGACGGTGTCGCCAACAGCGAGTTCGTCGGCCGGTCTCGTCTCCTCGGTGCCGTCCTCGCGGCGGACGGTTGCGGTGTCGGGCGAGAGATCCATCAACTCCCGCAAGGAGTCCCGAGCCCGGTCCATCGAGAACCGCTCGAGCAACTCGGCGACCGAGAACAACACGGCGAGCATCGCCCCCTCGAAGGGATGGTGGGCGGCGACGCTCGCGACGATCCCGACGCTCATCAGGAAATCGATGTCGAGACTCCGGTTGCGCACGGAGTAGTAGCCGTTCCACAGAATCGGCGTGCCAGCAACGACTACCGCTGTGACGAACAGGAGGTGTGAGAGTTCGTACGTTCGGTTGACGGGCCCGGCGGCGATCGAAACCAACGTCGGATCGGCAGCCGAGAAGACGAACTCGAGGGCCATCCCGGCCGCGACGAGCACGGCTCCGATTGCGGTGCCGGCGGCGCGGCGGCTCTTCCAGACGGCCCGCTGGTCGGCGAGCTGAGTGTCGTCGCCGGTCGCGGTGGCCTCGTAGCCGGCAGCTTCGATTGCGGTCGTGACGTTCCCGGCGTCGGCCTCCGTCGTCGTTACCGTTACGCGCCCCGACGCCGGCCGGGTCTCGATTTCCTCGACGCCATCGGTTTCCTCGAGGGCGTTCTCGATCTTGTTCGCACACGAGGCACAGTCCATTTCGGGCACAGATAGCGTCAGTTCCGACGCGTTGCTCTCGATCGTGTACCCCGCAGCCTTGACGCGCTCTCGGATCGCGCCTTCAGTCGTGACCGTCGGCTCGTACTCGACGATCAGCCGGCCGCTAGTCACTCGCGGTTCGATCCGGTCGATCCCGTCGAGACGGTCGACGCTGTTTCGTACTTTTCCGGCACAGGTCGGACAGTCCATCTCGGGTACGCGCAGTTCCAGCGTGCGACTCGAGTCCCTGGTGGGGGGCGACTCGCTCATCACCCGTCACTAGACGACGGATCGTGATACGGGTTATTTGGCGTGCGCCAACCCGGGCGTCGTCGCGGTCCGATTCGGACCTAGAGACCCGCCACCAACTGTTCGATCGCGTCGTCTGCGTCGACGAACGTCCTCGCGAGGGCGGCTTCAGCACGCCGGAGCCGGTAAGAGAGCGTCGACCGAGGGACCTGGAGCTGATCGGCGAGCTCCGAGAGGTCGATCTCACGGGGCGTCTCGTAGTAGCCGTATTCGACCGCCGCCTGCAACGCCTCCCGCTGCTCGACGGGCAACGATTCGTCGTGGTCGGAGTCGGGCTCGATACCGTTGCGCGCCGGATCGAGTTCGGTCAGTCGGAGCATCTCGATCCCCATACACTCGCCGACCTCGTCGCCGAGCGCGTCGAAAAAGTCGTGGATCGGCGCGTCGTTGCCGAGGACGATCCGCCAGCGATACCGGCGACCCTCGCGGTAGGTTTCGAACAGCAGCCCCTCGCCGAGGTGTTCGAGGGCGACGTGAGGGACGGACGTACAGACGTCAGTTCGCTCCCAGTAGGTGTAGACCACGAGCGTGTCGTTCGACCGGTCGAGTACCTGCACCTCGCAGTCCGCGCCGCAGTCGTCTTTGACCAGACAGTCGGCGAAGTAGTCGGCCGTCTCGTAGGCCCGCTCGAGCGCCTCGAGTGCCTCGGCGGACCCGCTGGCGTGATCGACCCGCCAGAGGCTATCCGCGCTGACGTGACACGACAGCGACCGAATCGACGTTCCCGAATAGTCGGCGAGTACGTCGGCGACCGGATTCGTCCCCGGCTCGTACTCGAGGGCGAACACGAACTCTCTCATACGTGGACGGAGGGACTCGTCAGCCAAATGGTTTCCTCGTAACGAGCGGACGCGTCAAAACAGCTTTGTCGATGAAACCTAACCAGCGCGTATGGCCGACGGAACTGTCGAGGGAATCTATACGGCACCGGATTCCGGCGAACCAATGGACCACGTCGAAACCGTCGAGGCCGTCGCCGGACGCGGTCTCCGCGGTGACCGATACTTCCGCGAGCAGGGACTGTACGATCGCCGCGAGGACCTCCCGGAGGCCACCGACGTGACGCTCGTCGAAGCCGAAGCGCTCGAGGCCGCGATTCGCGACGAGAACACGGCGATGCAGCCGCGACAAACGCGGCGTAACATCCTGACACGAGGCGTTCCGTTGAACCACCTTGTTGACCGCGAGTTTCGAGTCGGGGAGACGACACTCGTCGGCGTTCGCCTCTGTGAACCGTGCAGTTACATGGAGTCGCTGGCCGAGACCGACGGTGCCGTCAGTGCGCTGGTCCACCGCGGCGGACTCAACGCCAACGTCGTCGACTCGGGGACGATCACAGTCGGCGATTCGATCGAGTACTGACAGTAAACCGTCTCAGGTGTCACTGCGATTCGATGGGAGTGGAAAGAACGGGCGACTGCATCGATCGAACGTGGCCCGATTCACTGAACCGCTTGGAACTGATTCGACCCGCAGGAACATTGCTCGGTTCCGATCGGGCGAATACGTCCGTCCAAGAGTTTCTTTGCTGCATACACTGTGCCACAGCGATCGCACACGCCCACAACACGGTTGTGGTCGCGCAAGGCAATCACCCGGTCGATATTGGGATGACCGTCCCTTCAATCCTCGTGAGCGCATTCGTGTACTTCGTCGAGAACAGATAGTCGTTCGACCAAGAGCGTCACCGTCGTCCACCAGGGGCTCGTTCCCCACCGAGGTATCGGTCCGCTCGACCTGCGTCTCTTCGGTCTGTACACGAGTTCCGGCTCGAGACCGTCCGATAGTAGCCACTGCACGTCATTGCACATCTGATCGCCAGACGGATCGGCGATGGGTATGTGAATCGTTTCAGTTGTTACGATAGCGGTATTTCTCGGTTCGCGCTGCGACTTTTGCTTTCAGTCGACGGTTGAATTCGTCGCCATCACGACCCTCGTGAACCCGTCGGTGACAGTTCGGACACAGCGCGATTACGTTCGCCGGATCGTCCGGGCCGCCATCGCTTCGCCGCGTGAGGTGGTGCACCTCGAGGAAGGGCTCGCCGTTTTTCTTCAGGAAGGGGGCCTCTTCCTCACAGCCCTGGCAGACGCCGTCCGCGACGCGGAGTGCGAATTTGCGGACGATATCGGATCGGGGGTAGGAGCGGCCGGTGGAGGACGTCGACGTGGGTGCGCTTTCTGCTGTCGTCGTGGGTACGCTTTCCTTTGCCTTCTCGAAGAGTTCCTGCTCCGAGAGTGCAGACAGTGTGGTCTCGAGTTCGATATCCGTGCCGCCGACGGGAGCTAATTGGAATCGAAACGCCTCTCGCAGGTCGCCGTTCTCGTCAGGTAGCTCCGTCGTGCGGTGGCCGACGTACTCGTACTCGCCGAGGTAGGTGACGATCCAGGGCAGGGCCGTGTTCTCGAAGAGCTGGAGGTTGTCGCCGTTTGCTTTGTGGGTGCGGATCGCCTCGTTCCCTCCGTCCATCGTCATGTCGCCTTCGGTTCCCTCACCCGTGTAGAGGAAGGTATCGTCCTCGAGGAACTCGTCCTCGTAGCCGTAGTTGTGTCCGGCGTCGCCCGTGAAGATGAGAATCAGCGGCTGGTCGCTCGGCGTCGCGATTCCCTTGTATCTCTCGCCCTTGAGGACGTCGTGGATGAACCACCGGCTGTACGTCTCGCCGACCTCGAACGTGCCGTCCTCGATCGGGATGACATAGGTTCCGTCTCGGTTGGTGACTACGTCGAGGGCCTCGAGCCACTCGAGATGGCGCGAGACGACGCCTTTCGGGAGTTCGTGATCGGGATAGGCTTGCTGGAGTTGGTCCTGGATGGCTTCGATCGTTCGATGGCCGTTCGGGATCGCTCGAGCGATTTCCCGGAAGCCGTCGACAGCCGTTGCGAGCCCCTCGTACATGACCAGGGGCTCGTCGTGTCGCCAGAAAGCCTCGCCCTTGTTCGTGGGCTGGTAGCCGTCGGCGGTGTGCTCGAGGAGGTCGATCGACTCGAGGAAGGAGATGTTTCTCTCGATGGTCAGTTTGGAGTTCGCGGCCGTGTTCTCGAGTATCCAGTCGGTTAGGTCGTGCTCTGTTGGGTTCTGCCTCGAGACGAATCGGAGAGTAGCATGGAGATTGTCAATCCGCTGGTCCGTCCCGCCGAAAAATCGTTCAGCGGTCATTCGAGTCATGACTTACAGCATATTACGTATTGTAGATAAATTTGTTTGAGAAGAACGTATATTATTGGCTATATATCTAATTATCTCTTTAATAATTTATTTATATAAAACATTAATGTGAAAGAGAATACGCTTTCTGATTTACCGTGCAATATAGGCCTGCCAGTAGGAGACTACCCCAGTAGAACCACCTCCGAAGCCCTCGGTGCTCTCGTGACCCCGGGACTCGCTGCGCGCGCTCCCTTCGGTCGCGTGCTTGCGTCGTCCGGGAGCCACCGAGAGCGCCTCGCCCTTCGAGTCCACCAGGAGCATGGATTGGTCAGCCGACACCTGGCGGACTCGAAGGGCGAGCGTCGCTTCGGGAAGCACGACGACGTAAGCACCGCAGCGCAAGCGAGGAGCGCAGCGAGGCGCGCGACTGAAGCGACGCGAGGGCTTCGGAGGTGGTAGTGATTCCAGACCGAACAGGAGAATTGCCCGTTACGTATACACTCATATCCAATAGTTGGTCAGGTCAAGACAGCGGGAACACAATCCCACGAGATCGATTCCATGACATACTCTCATGTACTGTTTTCCTATGAGATCAGATCTCCAGCGTGATTCAGTTATCTCTCCCCATTATTATCCCCGTTCGGTACATCAAGGGACGACTCGGATGCATCTTCACTCGTATCTATTTCTCCATCAAGATATGCTTCACCGCGATCGGTAATCACATATACTCCATTTCCAAGATGCCGTAGCAGATCATGTTCTGCAAGCTTGCGGAGACGACGAGAGATATGAGACTTAGAGACCCGTAGATATCCACTCTCTTCAAGCTCCTTCGGCGATCCAGACTCTTCCTCTCGTATATATTCGAGTATACGATCGTCCCAGATCGTCATCCATGACCCAGATTTTCGCATTCACGTACCCTTTACGCCGTATCGGCCCCTATTTAGCCCGGATAGTGCCTTTTAGACATAGCAGTACATTTATGCAACGTTAGGACATTAGTGATTCGTGAGGAGTTATCAACTCGGCTGAAGATGACTCTTGTCGGTATGTGAGACCGGGCGGCGTTGTAGCGCCGCCCAGAAGGTAGCTCCGTCAATCACCAATGAATTCCGAAGCTTCCGTGGGGTCTACGCCCCACACACGGCAAGAGGCATCACCAGCCAAAAGATCTGACGCTCGCTGCGCCTGCGGCGCGACCCCGGACGGGTACGACGCCCGACGCAACGAGCCCGCCTGCCGCTCGTGTGCGACGACTCGAGCCGATAACCCACCCCAACACACGATACCAGGCACTCGAGAGACCCACGACCACCCACTAGACCACGAGTCCCAGTGCGGGGATCGACACCCGCGACGACACGAGCGCTCGTCTCGCCACGCCGATCACCACCACGATCGAGATTGACGCACACGCTCGAGACGACCGGCAGAGCCCGCGAACGGACACGCACCCTATTCCTGCGACACGCCGGGCTGTCCGAACTGGAAAGCGGTCGTCACGCCCGACGGCTACCACTGCCGAGCGTGTGCCGCCCGCCTCGAGTGCGGTGTCGCTCTCGAGGGCGACGAGGATGACACAGCCGACGGCAACACCGACCACGGGATCGAGACAGCCGACGGGAGCAACACTCACGACGGCAGACTCCACCTGGACGCCCTCGAGCCGCGGCTGACGACCGATGGCGGCCGAGACGCAACCCCCACTCGCGCGTTCGAACTCACCCTCGAGTACACGACGATGGACGGCCGTCGCCAGCGCGTGACCTACGGCGTGACTGGGGCAGACGGTGCCGATGGCGATGGCGGTGGCGCTGCCAACGAGATCAACGACACCGAGCACGCACGCCGGATCACCCACGAACGTCGCGACGGCGACTGGCGAGAAACCGGCCGACAACCCATCTCGAATCTCGCCGTCCGCCTGCACGGCCCCGCCGGACGATCCGGCGGCTACTTCGCAGGGCCGTAGTGGCAACCCTGGGGACCCCTGACGACTGTCGGGGCAGCCGCCTCGAGGACGTCGACGCTCGAAACCAGTCACGCTGCGCTCCTCGTGCTGACGGGCTGCGTTCCTGTCGCTGCCCACGACTGTCTGTCCATGCCCACTGCCACGCTGGCCAGTCTGCCAGCAGGCGGTCCCCGACGGCCACGCGGCCAGTATCGCTCGCCAGCCACGCCTCCCCACCTCCCAATCGATGCCAGCAGACCACCCCACCGAGACGGACGCCTTGCCAGCCAACCAACACCAACAGCAGTCGCCAGCCAACCAGCACGACCAGTCCCAACCCACCCTCGAGCAGCTCCACGACCGCCTCGACCAACTCGAGGCCGAACTCGAGCGCAAAGACGACCGAATCGCACAGCTCGAAGCCAACCGCGACCAGCTTACCGACACCGTTGACGACCTCCAAGGGCGCGTCGCGGAACTCGAGGCCGAAACGTCGCGTCTGGAAGACAACTGCGACCGCCTCGAGAGCCTCGCCGACGCAGCACGCAAGAAATCGAACGCCAACAAGGAACGCATCGCCGAACTCCAATCCAGAGAACTCGAGAAGGGAGCCCACCTCCGTGCCGACACCGTCGACGAACACGCGATCGACGTCGCCGATGGACGCCTCGAGCGGATCACGAAAGACGACGGCAACGCCTACTACCGCCTGCCCGAGAGTGCCGACCCGCTCGAGCGCGGCGGTGACGTCACACTGGCCTACGGCGACCTCCTGCCGATCCAGCAACTCGCGCGCATGGACGAGGATATGCGTCGCTCCGCCGCAAACTCGCTCCCGACACGACTCGCCGCGAAACTCTGGCAAGCCCGCGCCGATCCGAGCGTCGGCGACAATCCCTGGAAACACGGCTGCAAGAACACCAGGGAGTACGTCACCGCGAGCGATCTCAAACACTGGATCCGACGCCAAGAACAGGGCATCAGCGACAGCTACGCCAAAAAGCTCGTCTCCCGCATTATCGACGCGATCCTCGAGCTCTCCAAAAACCGACTCGCGGTCCGCCGAACGACCGAACGCAAGAACGGCCTCGAGTACATCGAGCGACGACTGATCCTGCCTGACGACGCAGCGATTCCGGGCGACTCGAGTCGATCACAGGATCCCTCGACCGACCGGGATTCCGACCGGAACCCGGAGACAACTGACGTCCACAGCTAGGGCTGTCCACACGCTCGAGAACCCCCCCGAGAGAGGTCCCTGATCTCGTTCGGCACGCACTCCCCCCAGCAGACCGCGGCTGTTCGATGGGTTCGGTAGCGATGGGGACGTCTCTCGAGCGGTCGTCGGCGGTCGAACTCGAGGACACTCGAGACGGTCCTATCTGCGGACAACAACTGTCACCGGCGGCAGTGTCAGAACGTCCGTGAAGGGGAATGCGACCGTGCTCAGTACGCGAGCAGTACGGAAACCTGAGTGGCTCACACTGTACTGACATCCACGGTCGCGCCGCCGCTGCCGTCCTCGGGCGAACCGATGCGTCCACCACGCAGTCAGTCACTCTCGATGGAACATTCCCACTCGGCGATGGCGAGAACGCTGCCGTGACGCTGGCCAACGAACGCGAGGCTGCGCTCTTTCTCTGTGACGAATGCAATCAACTGGGCTTGATTCACGCATCACTGGCCGACACCCGGTTCGTCATCGCTGTGATTT
Source organism: Natrialba sp. INN-245 (assembly GCF_009807105.1). Lineage (NCBI taxonomy): Archaea > Methanobacteriati > Methanobacteriota > Halobacteria > Halobacteriales > Natrialbaceae > Natrialba > Natrialba sp. INN-245. Next base: position 413,597 of record NZ_WUBV01000017.1, read on the forward strand.
TCGTCCCAGAGAGCACACTCGACTGCGTCAAGTCCGTGCCCTTCTGCTATCAATCCCTGACCACGGCGGAGAAATTGGAGTGGACTCGTCGGGATTGAGCGAACCCGACAGGTTTGCGATGTTCGGCGAGTCCGCGACTGAACGAGCGTATCGACGTGAAGAAGTGGACTCGCCGGGATTTGAACCCGAAATTAGACGTTCCTGCTCGTTCGCTTCGCTCACTCCGCGGGCTGCGACTAATAGGGCTTCAAATCCGGGCGTCGCCGACGATTCGCACCGCTCGCGATATTGCTCGCGGTGCAGAATAGTGGACTCGCCGGGATTTGAACCCGGGGCCTCTCCCATGCCAAGGGAGTGATCTACCTCTGATCTACGAGCCCTCGTTCGCACTCACGTCTTTCCCGGGCGAATAAATAAACCCCTCGAAACGCTCGAGCCGCGACACGGAGCCACAGGGCGGCCCACATGACAACGCTTTAGTCCGCGCCGACGGTATCCCACGTTGGGAAGCGCACGGCCGCAAATCTGACTCGCTGTCCACTCTTTCGGGCGGCTTGGGATTGCGGAAGTGCACCGGCAGCCGTGAGTCGGCTGTCGCACAGTCGAGCGGTCAGTGCGATTCCTATCCTCGATATATGGCACGAATGCACACGCGCCGTCGCGGCTCGTCCGGTTCGGACAAGCCGACGGCAGACGAACCACCGGAGTGGAGCGACGTCGACCCAGAGAACGTAGAACAGCGGGTCGTCGAACTGGCGGAGCAAGGTCACGATCCGAGTCAGATCGGGATCAAGCTTCGCGACGAGGGCGTGACGGGAACGCCCGTCCCGGACGTCAAGCTGGCAACTGGGAAGAAGATCACCGAGATTCTCGAGGAAAACGACGCGCGACCGGACGTTCCCGAGGATATTCGGAACCTGATGGAGCGCGCAGTGCGTCTGCGCGAGCACGTCCGAGCGAACCCGCAGGACTATCAGAACAAACGCGCCCTGCAAAACGCCGAGTCGAAGGTTCGACGCCTCGTCGACTACTATCGTGGCGACGAACTCGATCCGGACTTCACGTACTCCTACGAGGTCGCGACGGAGATTCTAGACGAGAACTAGATGTCTACAGACGGTCGTTCCACGGACGCGTCCGACGGTTTCGACGTGAGGAGTGCGAACTTCGTTCGACTCGTCACCCGAGCGGACGGTGACGCGCTGGCGGCGAGTGGCCTCGTCGCGAGAGCGCTCGCTGAGCGTGGAACGCCGTTTCAGCTGACCGTTGGGAGGACCGTCGCGGAACGAACCCATCGATCGCAGGCAGTGGCGGACGAATCCGCCGCCGGTCGCGACCTGACGCTGGTCGTCGGCGCGGTCGATGCGGACGTTCCCCGACTCGACACAACGGATCGTCCCGCGACGCTCGCGGCCGTCGATCTGGTCCGTGGTCTCGACGTCGATCCTGATCCGATCCTGGCGCTCGCCGGACTGGTGGCCGCCGGGGTCGATCCTGGGGCTGGCGAAAGCGAGTGGATCCTCGAGACTGCCCAGGAGCGGGGACTCGTCGAGCGACGGCCGGGGGTCGCAGTTCCAACTCGGGATCCGGTCGACGGAATCACACACTCGACGCGTCTCTGCGCGCCGTGGTCTGGCGATCCGGACGCGGTTCGAGAGACGCTCGAGTCCGCCGACGTACCGGTCGACTCGGTCACGGATCTCGACGGCGACGATCAGCGGGCAATCGGCTCGCTCGTCGCACTCGACGCGGTTGGCACCGACGAGGCGACGGCGACTGCCGCCGAGGCGGTCGAACGAGTCTTACGGCCGTACGCGACGCCCGACGGGCCGTTCGAGACGGTCGGCGGCTACGCCGACGTCCTGGAGGCGAGCGCACGAACGGAACCTGGAACGGGTGCCGCGTTCGCGATGGGACACGGGGCTCGCGAACCGACGCTCGACGCTTGGCGTGAACACGGACGAAACGCCCACGACGCGCTCTCGGCGGCGTCGACTGGCCGGTACGATGGTCTGTTCGTCGTCGGCGTCGACGACGGCCCGGTCGAGACGGTGGCACGGATCGCCGCCGCCTACCGCTCACCGGAGCCGGCCGCTCTCGCGGTCGGCAACGGCGAGGTAGGGCTCGTTACCCGCGCTCGCGATCCGATCGCGGCGACCGTCGAACGCATTGCCCGCGATCTCGCGGACGCGACGCTCGACTCGAGCGAAGCGGGCGACGGGAGCGAGCCGACCGTCGAGTACGACGTCGGACGTCGCCGGGGCTATCTGAGATACGACAGGTCGCTGGACGATTCGACGGTCATCGAGACGGTACGGGGTGTTCTATGAGTCGGCGAGCGACGATCCGGACGAGACACGACGAGCCCGAACTCCTCGCCCGGACACTGCGTCCGGACAACACCGACGAGATGGAGACGAGCGTCGATCGAACGGGCGACGCTGCTGCGGTCGTCACCCGGATCGAGCGCGAGACGATCGGCGGATTGCACTCGACGGTCGACGACTACGTGGTCAACCTCGAGGTGGCGATGGACGTCGTCCAGCACGGACGAGAGACGCGGAACGACCGATCGGAGGACGATCGATTCGAGGGACAGAGCGACCGACCGACGGACACGGGATCTGTGTCCGACAACGAATACGAACACGATACACAATGAGTGAACGATCAGTTTCACGTACGAAACAGGAAAAGCGGTGGTACACCATCCTGGCACCCGAGCAGTTCGACCGCCAGGAACTCGGTGAGACACCCGCTGACGAACCGGAGAAAGTATACGACCGAACGATCGAAACGACGCTCGGCGAGTTGACCAACAACGCCAGCGAGAACAACACGAAGCTCACCTTCAAGGTGACCGATGTCGGCAGCGACTCGGCGTACACCGAGTTCAAATCGCACTCGCTGACTCGCGATTACCTGCGTTCGCTGGTCCGACGCGGCGCTTCGAAGGTCGAGGCCTACGTCACCGTCCTCACGACGGACGACTACCGCGTCCAGATCCAGCCGGTCGCGTTCACGACCAAGAAGGCAGACGCGAGCCAGGAACGAGCCATCCGCGAGCAGATGGTCGAGATGGTCGAAGAGGCCGCCGCGGAGCGAACGTTCGAGGAGCTCATCTCGAGCGTCGTCGAGGGCCGACTCTCCTCGGCGATCTACGGCGAATCGAAGACGATCTACCCGCTTCGACGCGTCGAGATCCAGAAAGCGACGCTCGAGGCTCACCCCGAAGAAGTCGCCGAAGAGGAGGCGACCTCCGTCGACGTCGACGAAGAGGAAGTCGCGACAGACGACTGAACTCGACCAGTGGACCCACACCGATCCTCCGGTACCGATCGAGTGTGGGACCACTCGTCGTGTACTCCGATTTTTCGTGTACCCTTGACCACACGGCGTGTTGAACTGAATGGCCGTGAGTTGGGCGGTCGTCACCCAGTTGGGACGGCGAGACCCGTCGCAGTCGTGGCTCCGGCCAGAACATTCATCGGTGCCGCTCCCTAACCTGTAAGATACAGTAACTAAAGTGAGTTTTGCCGCATTATATGGACATGAGAGCCGATTTACGACCGGAACTGGATGCCGTAATGATGGAGGGAGACTCTACTGATGATTGATAATACTGCCGACATACTCTCGTCGCTTTCGGCGCGTTCCCTTCTCGAGGCGACGGATCAGCCGTGTCTGGTCGCGACGGCGACCGATCGGCGGATCGTCTGGGCGAACGAAGCTGCAGGGGCCTTGTTCGACCGGCCGGCGGCGGAGCTGACCGACCGATCGTTGCTCTCGGTTCACCCGGCCGAGGAGCGTAAAGCGTACCGGCGCGCACTCGCAACTGAGGGGAAAGTCGAGCGACTGCCAGACGGATCATCCCCTTCGGTCGAGTGTGGTGACGGACGCAAGCGGGTGAGTGTCCGAACGACTCGCGTAGATCACGACGAGGGGCTGGTCGTCCGATGGTTCGACGTTCACAGCGACGGCGACGAGCGATACGCGGACAGTGACGAGAGTACCGGCGGAGACGGTCCGAGCCACGCGGATAACGGGCCGCCTGCGGGAGTCGCGTCGGTCGACCGACCGTTGTCGATCGGAGAAACAGGACACACATCCGAGGCTAGCTGGTCGCAACTCGATGCAGTCGAACGGCGATCACACCTGTTCGAGACGCTCCAGGAACTCGTCGACGTCGGCGTTTGGCTGTACGACGTCGAGTCGGAGTCGCTGTGGTGGAGCGACCACGTGTTCGAACTGTTCGGCCGATCGGCCGACGACGAGTCGGTGTCTCACCCCGACCTCGAGGAAGCACTCGAGGGGTTTCACCCGGAGGATCGGTCGACGGTCAGGGAAGCGATCGAAGGGGCGATCGAGGACGGCGAGCCGTACGACGTCGTCGTGCGGATCGTAACCGACGACGGCGAGACTCGCTGGGTTCGTGCCAAAGCCGAGTCTCGGTTGGTGGGCGATATCGACGCCGGCTCCACTTCACTGATCTGTGGGACGATCCACGACGTCACCGACAGGAAGGCTCGCGAGCGCAAGCGAGAGCGAGACCGGGAACGGCTCGAGGTGCTGTTCGACGAATCGCCGAACGTGATCATCGTCCACGACCTCGATGGCAACGTCATCGACGTCAACCAGAAACATCTCGAGAACCTGGGCTACGACCGAGAGGAAGTACTCTCGATGCACGTCACCGAGTTCGAGACGGGGACCTCGAGGGAGGAACTCGAACAGCTGTGGCGGGAGATGGACGTCGGCTCGCATCGGAAGCTGAGAGGTCATCACAGACGAAAGGGCGGATCGACGTTCCCGGTCGAGGTCTGGTTGAACAAGATCGAGATCGACGGCGAGGAACGGATCCTGGCCGTCAGTCGCGACATTTCGGAGCGAAAGCGCAGGGAGCGAAAACTCGAACAGTTCCGCAAGGCGATCGAATCGGCTGGCCACGCGATCTTCCTGACCGATCGAGAGGGAACGATCGAGTACGTCAACCCTGCCTTCGAGGAGATCACGGGCTACGCGGCAAGCGAGGCCGTCGGCGAGACGCCGTCGATTTTGAACTCCGGACGGATGGACGAACGATACTACCGGGAACAGTGGGAGACGATCCTCGCGGGCGAACAGTGGGACGAACAGATAATCAACCGGCGCAGATCGGGGGGGACGTACCACGCCCACCAGACGATCGCCCCGATTACGGACGGGGACGCCGAGGACGAGGATGAGGGGGGTAGTGACGGCACCGACGGTGGCCCCACCGTGACCGGATTCGTTTCGATCCAGACGGACATCACCGAACGGATCGAACAAGAACAGCAGCTGAACACGCTGGATCGCGTCCTCCGACACAACCTCCGGAACGGACTCAACGTGGTCAACGGGCACGCGGAGGTTATTCAGGCAGATGGCTCCGACGACGCCAAATCTCACGCAACGGCCATCCTCGAGAGCACGACCGAACTCCTCGAGACTGCGACCAAGGGGCGGAAGGTGACGACGGTGCTTCTCGAACCGGATCGGAAGAAACCGATCGACGTCGCCGCGGCCGTCGAGAACACGGCCGCGGCCGTCGCCGACGCGGAGCCAGAGGCGGACGTGATCGTCGACGCGCCCAGTCAGGCGGTTGCGACCGCCACGGAACGGATCGCCGACGCCGTCACGGAACTGCTCGAGAACGCGATCCGTCACACCGATCGGGAGCGCCCGAGCGTTACGGTTTCAGTCGACGTCGACGAGACGGTTCGAATTCGCGTCGCGGACGACGGTCCCGGAATCCCCGAGATGGAACGCGAAATTCTCGACGAGGTCAGGTCCGAAGACGACCTCTACCACGGGAGCGGGCTCGGCCTCTGGTTCGTCTACTGGGTCGTCCGCAAATCCGGCGGTCAGCTCGAGTTCGAGGAGAACGACCCGCGCGGGAGCATCGTGACGATCAAACTCGATCGGGCACGCTCGAGCAAGGGGCTCACGTCGGGATAGGGCACGGGACGACTACAGCATTCGTTGTGCCTTCGACGAAGGAAAGAGCACTCGAGCGTATCCCCGAGCGGGCTGTGGTGTCTCCGTAGGACAGACCGGGACGTGGAAACGTGTGTCCCGACGAAACGCCCCCTCGCGGGTCGAACTCAGTGTCGTTGGTGAGCGTCTGCAGGCCGGAACTCGAACCGCGCGCCGCCTGTCGATCCCTCGGTGACCGAGACAGTGAGGCCGTGGGCGTTGGCGATCTGGTCGACGATCGCGAGTCCGAACCCGGTGCCGCTCTCGTCGGTCGTATAGCCGCGTTCGAGGACGGTTTCGCGATCGTCGGGCGCGATTCCCGGCCCGTCGTCTTCGACGTAGAAGCCCGCGACTCGCTCGAGGGGGCCGACCCGGACGTCGACGTCTGCTCCGGCGTGTTCGACGGCGTTGCGAAACAGGTTCGAGAGGAGTTCTCGCAGCCGGGCGGGATCGGCCTCGACGGTCGTCTCTTCGACCGACAGCGAGGCGTCCGCTGCGTCGACCTGTCGCCAGGCGTCCTCGGCCGTGGCCTCGAGTGAGACTGGTTCCGGATCGAGGACGAGTTGTCCCTGTTCGGCCATCGTGAGGAGGTCGTCGATCAGTTCTCGCATCCGATCGACCGTCTCCGAGAGGTTCGAACAGGCCTCGAGGACGGCTGCAGACTCGACGTCGTCGTCAGCCGTCTTCGCGACGTGTGCCAGATTCTCGAGGTCGCCCTCGAGCAGCGTGAGCGGATTTCGCAGGTCGTGTGCGACCGTCTCGCCGTACTGTTCGAGTCGCTCGTTCTGGGCCTCGAGTTCCGCCCGGTAGGCTTTGAGCTGGCTCACGTCACGGTTGATCGCGACGAAGCCGTCGATATCGCCGTCTCTGTCGGTGATTGGCGCGATCGTCTGGTCGACCGCGAAGTGACTCCCGTCTTTGCGCTGGTTTATTACCTCTCCGTGCCAGACGCCACCCTCGAGGATCGTTTCCCACAGTTCCTCGTAGAACGCGTCGTCGTGTTCGCCGGAGTTCAAAATTGCCGGCGTCTCGCCGACGACCTCGCTCGCCGCGTAGCCCGTGATCTCCTCGAAGGCCTCGTTGGCGTACTCGATCGTCGCGTCGACGTCGGTGATGAGGACGCCGTGGCCGGCGTGTTTGACGGCGCTGCGGAATCGCTCGAGTTCCTGTTCGCGTTCCTTGCGTTCGGTGACGTCGCGGTTGATCGCGACGTAGCCGTCGGTCGATCGGCCGTCGGTGATCGGGGAGATCGTCTGGTCGATCACGTACTGAGTGCCGTCTTTGCGCTCGTTGATCACCTCGCCGTGCCAGACGTCGCCGTTGCGGATGGTCTCCCACAGCTCTTCGTAGAACGCGTCGTCGTGTTCGCCGGAGTTCAAAATCGCCGGCGTCTCCCCGAGCAATTCTGACTTCTCGTATCCCGATAGGTCGCTCATCGTCGGGTTAGCGTAGGTGATCTCTCCCGTGTCGTCGGTCACGAAAATCGCGTGCCCGGCGTCCTCGATCGCGTCGTAGAGTTCGTCGAGCTGGCGTCGCTGTCTGGCGATCGTCACGCAGTGACGGATCCGGTTGGCGAGTAGATCGTATCTGGCGTCACCGGTGTCTTTCTGCAGATAGTCGTCCGCCCCCTGCCGGATCGCCCGACTCGCGACCGCTTCCGATCCTTGCCCGGCAAACATGACGAACGGCAGGCTCGGGTACGCGTCCGTGATCATCTCGAGGAACGCGAGCCCGTCGGCCTCGGGCATCTGGTAGTCGCTGACGACACAGTCGACGCTCTCGTCGTCTTCGAGGTGGTCGAGTGCCGCTGTCGGGCGCGTAACGGTTACCGTCTCGAAGCCGTGTTCGTCCTCGAGATAGTCCGCGACGAGCTGGATGAACGCCTCGTCGTCGTCGACGAGCAACACCGTCGGCGTCTCCGCGAACCCCGACGAATCGTGGGGAAGCGAATCGATCGGCGTCGTGGTCCGTCTGACCGAGGAGTGAAACGGTGTCATCGGTTACTCGCCGGCGTGTGAGCGGGTTTGCGATGACTGATACGGTCTGCGATGACTGATTTCCGGTCGATCGCACGCCGGTCTGCGATCGACCGGTAACGACTCATCGCGGTCCGTATGACTCCCAGTCGACCGCCCGCCGGTCTGCGACCGACCGGGACTGAGACATAGCGGTCCGAACGGCAGGGTGGTCGGCGACTCGGGCGATGGCTGGTGTCACAGGTCGGCTGGCAGAGTCCTCCCATCTATTTATACCGGCCTTTGTACCGGCCTCGTATGAAGACACCGGCTACGAACCCAACCAGCCGCGACGGCGCGTCTCGCTCGAGCCGATCGCCGAGCCGAACTCTTCGATTCGAGAGGTCGAGGACGCGAGCGCGAGATCAGCCGAGCGAAACGGGGTCGACCTTCAGATACTCCCGGGCAACCACGGTCGCGTACGACCCCTTCGGGAGCGCAAAGGACAGCGACAGCGGCTCGACCTCGAGATCGAGGTCGGTCCGAACCAGGATCGCCCGACGGGTCCCACTGGAGTAGAACTCGCCAGGGAGATCGAAATCGGCGGGCCCGAGGTCGAGGTCCGCGAGCACATTCCGTTCGATTTTGCCTTGCTCGCCGTCGGCGAGTTCAGTCTCGGTCCCCACGAGCGGCGCGGTGACGAACGCCCGGCCGCGCTCGCAGTGGCGCGTGACTGAACGCAGGCGACGCTCGTCGACTCGCTGGAGACGGTCCGTATCGGGCAACTCGAGCTCGTCGGGGGCGTTGGTGTCGGCGAAGCAAACGACGTCCCCCGCGACGGGTTCGTCGAACGAGAGCCCGCGCTCGAGGCGTTCGGAGAGCATCAGGTTGAACGCGTAGGACTGGGCGGCGTGGACGAACAGCCGCTGGAGGTTCGAGGGGACGCGCTCGAGTGCGGCTCGAAAGTCGTCGGGACCGGGTTCACCGTCGCACTCGGCGAGTTCGTGCAGCATCGAGCGTTCGTACCGCAGACGGTTGGGAAACCGCTCGAGGGCCTCTTGCCAGTCACGCGTTTCCTCGACGAACGTTCTGGCCTCCTGTGTTCCCTCGGGTTCGGCCTCTGTCGGACGGCCCAGATACGCCATCACTGCGCCCTCCCAGTCGCCGCGGACGATCTCGAGGCCGACCTCGTGGGTGATGGGGCGGCGGCTGCCGAAGCGCTGCTGGCCGAAGAAGTTGGGGACGCCGACGGACGTTCCCGCTGTGTCCTCGGAACCTGGAGCGTCCTCGAGGCCGCCGAACGCTGCTAGTTCCTCAGTAATTTGTGCGGCGTTATCGGGACGGTCGGGATCGGTGACGACGAGCGTGAAGGCGTTGCCCGCGAGGTCGCCGAACTCGAGGTTCCGGCCGGCGCGTCCGAGCACCTCGAGGTCGGCGCCATCGACGTCGGGCAGGTCCTCGGGGTCTGCGCCGTAGACCGAGAACAGCTGTGTCGTCACGGCGTACTTGTCCTTCGTGCCGGCCCAGTTGACCCGCTCACGGGAGATGCCCAGCGCGTCGGAGAGGCGGGCGGCGAAGTCGTTCGTATCCCAGCCGCGAAGGGTCGCCCGGAAGACGAGGTGGGGGTAGGCGTCGGTCGGGGCGTCGATCGGTTCCGTTTCGAATCGCTCGAGTTCACGCACACAAAACTGTTCGTCGTCCTCGCGCAAGCGGCCGCCGACGCCGTCGGCGTCACTGACGTAGTAGTGCATGCCGACGGCCTGCTCTGTGGGATGTGCCGGGCGCATTCGTGGGACACTCCGGGCCGCCGGCGCAAAGAGTCGGCGGTTCGGGCCGACCGGCGCGCTCTGGCGCGTCGTGGCTTATCCACAGGTCGATCGGGGTCAGATCGGAGATGGAGTCGACGGGCCGTATCAGCCGCCGACAGTCGAGTTCGGCGCGCCGACACGGTTATTATCGCTGCTGACTTCCGGACGTCACGAGATCGAACCGGTCTCGATCGACTCGTGCTATCATGGATTCGAACCCCACTCGGACGAACCGAACTGAAGCGACGACCATCTTCGAAACGGAACTGGAACAGCTCGTCACCACGGCGTTCGCTCGAGGCGCCAGCATCGAGGCGACCTGGGAGATCGCGACTCCCGTCTCGGACGCTCCCGACTGGCTCGTCACGGTCGAAAAGCGACCGACGAAAACGAACGGGGAGTTCGAACCACAGTTTCTCGAAGAATAACACGAACGGATGTCACTCAGAACAACTGATGTGTATATTCCGGCCAGTAAAGCGGGGAAAAGATTATGAGCGTTGCGGACTAGCCAGAACTGTACTCTGCTGAAGTCGGAACGCGAGAGTTGTCGGTATCCGGGTGCCGTGTAGGTGAAGTACGGAGAGACCATGAAGCCACAGACACGCAATCCCAACGGCGGAGAGACAGACACACCGCAGATTGATGCCACGGATATGTTCGACATCTTCTCTGCAAAGCGCCGTCAGTACGCCCTCGCGTATCTCACCCAGAAGCCAGCGGCGATTCCGATCGGTGACCTCGCCGAGTATATCGCACTCACGGAGGGAGAACCCTCCTACGATCGATACGAGCGGATTCTGACCGATCTCTACCACAATCACCTGCCACGGCTGACCGGACTCGGAGTCGTACGCTACGACGAGGCCGAGGAACTCGTCGAGCTCGCGGTCGATCGGTGTGTGATCACACCGTATCTCCGGCTTACAGATCACGCAGACGCGTAATCGAGTGTTTTCGGACCGGGAATCGGCTTCGGTTTCCAGAACTCAGAACAGGGAGAGATCGCCTGTAACCCGATCGATCCGGTCGTCCGCCGCCGGGCCGACGGCCAGCGCGGTCACGGTGCCGGGCTCGAGTTGGGTGTGTCCGGCGTCGCGGACGACGGCGTGTGGAATGCCCTCGCTGTCGGCGATCGCCGCGAGTTCGTGGAGCTGGCGCTCGCTTTCGCCTTTGAGGACGACTTTCTTCTGTCCGCCGCGTTTCCACTGATCTCGAAGCTGGCTGTCGGCGTTCTCGTATGCGGACAGCGACGCGTGAGCGACCTGTGCGGCGAGTTTCCCCTGACCCATGCCGATATCGGTTCGGGCGACGATGGCCTGTTTCATGACCGAACGGACGCGGCCGTCGAGTATAATCCCGGTGATCCGACTCGCGGGCTACCCCGCCGGGGACTGTCGATTGGGACGCCGGTCGCGGGCCACAACGTTTGGTGGGGTTTTACGACGGCCCGATTCCACTGACCGCCTAATGATCCTCTCCGACGCGGACATCCTGAAGCGCCTCGAGGACGGCGATCTCGTCGTCGATCCCATAGACGACCTCGAGTTACAGATCCAGCCGGCGAGCGTCGACCTCCGACTGGGACGGGAGTTCCTCGAGTTCCAGCGGACGAACATCCCCTGTATCCATCCGAACTCGGAACGGGAAGTCGACGAGTACGTGACCGAGACGGTCGTCGAGGAGGGCGACGATTTCATCCTGCATCCGGGCGATTTCGTCCTCGGGACGACGTACGAACGGGTCGAGATTCCACCGGACCTGATCGCCCACGTCGAGGGACGGTCGTCGCTGGGACGACTCGCCGTCGTCGTGCACGCAACTGCGGGGCTCTGCGATCCGGGGTATCGGGGTCAGATCACCCTCGAGCTGTCGAATCTCGGAACTGCACCAGTCGCCCTGACGCCGGGCATGCGCATCTCACAGCTCACCTTTACCGAGCTCAAAACCGAAGCCGAACGCCCCTACGGGAGCGAGCGCGGATCGAAGTACCAGGACCAGGACGGTCCACAGGCCTCGCGCATCCAGAGCGACGACGAGTTCGGCGGCGACCAACTCGAGCGCGAGGAGTGAGACGGTTTACTGTCGATCAGTTCCGGTGAGACCACGACCCCGACAGCGGTCTCACCGGTACATCGCGACCGTAATCCGTATGAGACGGACCCGTCGAATCGAGCCATCGGTAAATAGTCGAGGTGATCCGTCGTCTCACTCCGCGACGAGCCGCGTTTCGAGCGGGACTTCGTTGGTGATGATGTCCATCAGCGGCGAGGTGGCTTCGACGCGGTCACGTAGCTCTGCCAGCTCCTCGTCCGTCGCATCCGCGTCGAGGTACACCGTGCAGTCGATCGATTCGTATCCGGGACGAACGTCCTCGGAGATTCCGAGGAAGCCGCGCAGATCGACGTCACCTTCCATTTCGAAGCGAAGACTCTCGAGTTGGATATCCATCGCTGCGGCGTTCGCTGCGTACCCGACGCTAAGACAGGATCCGAGTGCGCCCAGCAGCAGTTCGACGGCGTTCGGGCCCGTCCGTTCACCGAGAATCTCCTCGGGTTCGTCGCCGTCGAGTGTGAACTCCCGGGTAGAGATCGTTTCTCCCGCCTGATCGAACTCGTCGATCGTCGTTGTGGCCTTGAGAGCATCTTTCCACTCGCTCTCGGCCCGGAAGCTGAACGCCCCGGCAGACGAATCGTCGCTGATCGCTTCGATTGCCCCTTCGAGAGCCGGAACGTCGACGCCGTTGACTTCGGTCTTTTCGGTGGTTGCCATGTGGATCACCACACTGCTGTTCGTCGTGCGAGGAGATAACCTAGCTAGTTACTGACTAGCAATGCTGGTAGTCCGGTGGTCCGATAGATCGTCCACCGAAACCGATCCGAGATACCAAATCGGAGTCTCCGTGCCGGCTGATCCCGTCCGGTGCCAGCGGAAGCGGTCACCGGCGGACCCACAAGTTATTCCCGGTGAGGCCGTAGGAACCGGTAAGAGATGCAATTCGTCGAAGAGATCGTCGTCGACGAGTTCCTGCCGACGGTGCGCTCGATGCTGGCCGCAGCGCTCCGCGAGCGGGGACTCACCCAGAGCGAAGTCGCGGAGATGCTCGGGATCAGCCAGAGCGCCGTCTCGAAATACGCCCACGGCGACGTGACGACCAACGACCGCGTGGTCTCGGACGAACGAGTCGAAGCCCTCGTCGAGGAACTCGCAGACGGGCTGGCGGCCGGTGACGTGACACCCGTTCGAGCGTTGATCGAGATCGAAATTCTCATTCGAGAACTCGAGGGGGGTGGAGACCTCCTCGCACAGCTCCACGAAGAGGCCGTCCCCCAGCTCGCGGAACACGACTCGAGCTTTCGCGTCCACGACCCGGAAAACGAGCTCCGAACGAGCGAGCGCGTGCTCTCGTCGCTCCGGCGGGGGCTGCGCATTCTGGAGAACGCGAGCGGCTTTACGACGTTGATCCCCGCGGTCGGCTCGAACCTGGTCGCCTGCACGCCGGGCGCGGAGGACGTCGACGACGTCGCCGGCGTGCCGGGCCGAATCTTCGACGTCAAAGGGCAGACGACGGTACCGGCGAGCCCGGAGTTCGGCGTCTCCGAGCACGTCGCGACCGTGTTGCTCGCAGCGAGATCCCGCGGCGCGGAGGTCTCGGCGGCGATCAACGTCACCTACGACCGCGAACTGCTCGGGGCACTCGAGGAACGCGGCCACGTCGCCGCCGAGTTCGACGAGTCTGAGGACATCGCCTCGAGCGTCGCCGTCGCGATCGGCGACGAGCCAGACGCGACGGTGCTCTACCAGACCGGCGGGATGGGGATCGAGCCGCTGATCTACGTGCTCGGTTCCGACGCCGAGTCGGTCGCAGACGACGTCCGGTCGCTCTCCTGAGACGGATCGAGTAACACATGACCCTCGAATCGATGACTACGGAAGGCACACAGGAGTTCTACGGTCGCTGGGCAACCCCCTACGACGTGATCGCCCGCCGGACGCCGGGGATCCCCCGTCTCCGTCGGCGGGTGGCTGCTGCCTGTCAACTCGAGCCCGGCGACACCGTCGTCGAGATGGGGTGTGGGACGGGCGCGAACCTGCCGTACCTGCGCGAGCGGGTCGGTCCCGAGGGGACGGTGGTTGGGATCGACTTCACCGGCCCCGTCCTCGAGCGGGCGCGGGAGGCGACCGCTGCGTACGACAACGTACACGTCCTTCGCGCCGACGCGACGACGCCGCCGCTTCCCTCGAGCGACCGTTCGGCGGCAAGCGACGACGAGGCTTCGGTGGACGATACCGGGCGGAGCGACGTGGAGGCCGCTGGGGTCGATCCAGGCCCGATCGACGCGGTTCTGGCGACGTTCGTCGTCGGCATGCTCGAGGACCCCGCCGGCGCGGTCGACAACTGGTGTGAGTTCGTCCGACCGGGCGGGCACGTCGTCCTCGCGAACGCCGCCCGAAGCGACGAGTGGTACGCGCCGCCGGTCAACGCCGTCTTCAGGGCGATCGTCGTCCTCTCGACGCCGCCGACGGCGAAGCTCCGGTACGAAGACGATCCCCACCTCCGTCTCGACGAGCGGATCGACGCCGCACACGCTCGCCTCCGTGAACGATCGGTCGCCGTCGCCGACGAAACGCACGTCTTCGGAGTCGTTCGGCTTACCGGCGGACGACTACCGGACTCGGAGTAGCGGATCCGGTGGGATCGGTGTGGAAGCGACGCGAATCGTCTCGTACAGCAGACCGTCTCAGACGTCTGACTCGAGACCCTCGTACTCGGCGATCCGCGTTCGAACGTCGTCGGGGTATGGCACCGACCGGTTCGTCTCGGGATCGACGTAAACCATCACCGTCTGGGCGGTCGAGACGACGTCCCCGTCGACGCGGATCTCGTAGTCCATCGTACAGCTCGTCTTCCCCAGTTCGGAAACTCGGAGGGCGACGACCGGCTCGTCCCCGAGCGTGATCGGCTGCTCGTAGGAGATCTCGAGGTTCGCGACGACGAACGGGAGGTCGTCCTCGGCGAGGTCGAACAACTCGCCCATGTATGCGACGCGGGCTGCCTCAAGGTAACTCACGTAGACGGCGTGATTGACGTGATCGAACGGGTCGAGGTCGCGGTATCTGAGCGGAACCTCGACGGTGAACTTCTCGGTCATCGTCTCGTCGAACGGAACTGCGGGAAAAGTACGCTCCGGTTCCGAGGGAAGTTTCTCACGATCGAACTCCTGTGGCAGTTCGGTCCGAAGAGCGAACTACCCTGTCAGTATCATCCATCCTCGGACCGGTCGTGACGACCGACACGGTCGGGTCACGGCCACCGGCCAAGGTGTTCACACACCCGCATATATTCACGTGCTTGTATACCGAAACCGGAGCCAGGACAAAAACTTTTAAACCGTCGCTCTATCTATGCTCGAGCATCCAACATGGGGGCATCCGATCCGATCGCGAACTACTTCGGGTTCGACGAGTACAGCACAGATTACGGGCGGGAGACGCTCGCGGGCGTGACGACGTTTCTGGCGATGGCGTACATCATCGTCGTCAATCCGGCGATTCTGAGCGATGCGATCCTCTTCAACCACGAGACCGGTGAGTTCGAGTCAGAGACGGTGATAAACGGGACGGCTTACACCGGTGCCGAGGTCGTCCAGATGCTCACCGTCGTCACCATCCTCGCGTCGATCGTCGCGATACTGGTGATGGCGCTGTACGCCAACCGGCCGTTCGGACTAGCCCCGGGAATGGGGTTGAACGCCTTCTTTACGTTCACCGTGGTCGTCATCCTCGGCGTTCCGTGGCAACTCGCACTCGCCGCCGTCTTCGTCGAGGGGATCATCTTCATCGCGCTGACCGCGGTCGGTGCCCGAAAGTACATCATCGAACTGTTTCCCGAACCCGTGAAGTTCGCCGTCGGGGCCGGTATCGGTGTCTTCCTGCTGTTTCTCGGGCTACAGGAGATGCAGGTCGTCGTCCCCTACGACGCGACCCTCGTTACGCTCGGTAACGTCCTCGAGAGCCCCGTCGCGGCGCTCTCGCTGGCCGGTCTGTTTCTGACACTGCTGTTGTACGCACGCGGCGTTCGCGGATCGATCGTGATCGGTATCGTGACGACCGCGATTGCGGGCTGGGGGCTCACGCTCGCCGGAATCGTCACGCCGGGCGTTCTCACGCCCCCCGGATCCTACGAACAGGCGACGAACGACGGGATCCTCTCGATGCTCCTCTCCGTCCAGTACGACTTCACGCCGCTGTTCTGGGGCTTCGTCGAGGGGCTCGGCATGATCACCGACGATCCGATCATCTTCGTTCTGGTCGTCTTCACGTTCTTCTTCGTCGACTTCTTCGACACCGCGGGGACGCTCATCGGCGTCTCCCAGATCGCCGGCTTCTTAGACGAGGAGGGTGACCTCCCCGACATCGAGAAGCCACTGATGGCCGACGCAGTCGGCACCACCGTCGGTGCGATGATCGGAACCTCGACCGTCACGACGTACATCGAATCCTCGACCGGGATCGAAGAGGGCGGTCGGACCGGGTTTACCGCACTCGTCGTGGGCGTGCTGTTCTTCCTCGCGTTGCTGATCGTTCCGATCGTCCAGGCGATCCCGCAGTACGCGACCTACCTCGCGCTGGTCGTCGTCGGCATCATCATGTTACAGGGTGTCGCCGACATCGACTGGCAGGACCCCGCGTGGGCGATCAGCGCCGGGCTGACGATCACGGTGATGCCGCTGACCACGTCGATCGCAAACGGCCTCGCGGCGGGGATCATCAGCTATCCGCTGGTCAAAGCCGCGATCGGCGACGCCCGTGACGTCTCGCTCGGCCAGTGGGTACTCGCGGTCGCGTTCGTCGTCTACTTCGTCGTCTACTTCGCCGTCGAGGCCGGAATGGTCGTCTTCTGATCGAGACACGACCACCGGCGTTCGACACCGACCGATGCGCTCTTAGGTTTCAACCGGCTACCACGTCGTATGTCAGATATCACGATGTACGATCTCCCCGGCTGTCCGTTCTGTGCGAAAGTCCGCTCGAAACTCGAGGAACTCGACCTCGAGTACGACGTGATCGAAGTTCCACGCTCACACGGCGATCGGACGGAAGTCGAGCAGGTCAGCGGACAGACCGGCGTCCCGGTCATCACTGACGAAGCGAACGGCGTCGAAGGAATGGCCGAGAGCGACGATATCGTCGAGTACCTCGAGGAGACGTACGCCTAAAAACCGTACACTGTGGGGCGTCAGACCGCTTCTTCGCGCTCGGCGCGCTCCCGGATGACGTCCCGGAGGTCGTCGGCGTCGCGGAACTGCTCGAGTTCCTCGCGCTCGATGAGTGCGGTGCCGTCGACGGCGTCGCGTTTCGCGCGGTCGACGACGTACACCGACCGCGTTCGGGTGACCCGACTGATCGAACTCATGATGCGGGCGCGTTTTTCGGCGGTCTTGGTAAACTCCGAGTGGCCGGTGAGGACGACCGACTCGTCGACGTCTTCCTCGTCCCGGCTGATTGCCTTGAACGGCGACCTGACGGTCGGGTGAACGCTGTAGCCGGCCCGGGTAAGCACGGTGACGACCTGTTCGTCGTCCGGGTCCGCTTCCGGATCGTCGGGAGTCGCCTCGGTCTCGTGGACGTCGTCGGCTCCCTCGAGGACGTCGACGGGATTGGTCAGCGGCGCGTTGAACAGTTCCTGCAGCGCCATCGCGATCTCGACGGAGGCGTTCATTCCGTCTTCGTACTTCGAGACGGTCCGTCGAGAGACGCCGAGTTCGTTCGCGAGTCGACCGAGACTCCAATCGCGACCCTCGCGCTCGTCGGCGAGTAGGTCGCCGTCGATGTTGACGTAGAGCCCGCCCGGGGCGGCGTAGATCAGCGGCGGGACGTCCTCGATGAACAGGTTGTACGCCGTATCGGGGCTGAAAACGGGAACGCCGTGGCGGAAGTACACCACGTCCGGTTTGAGATCCTCGTCGCGACTGCGCAGGCCGATGACCAGTGGCGTCGCCTGGAGGTACGTGCCGAGCCGGCGCATCTCGTGGCCGGTCGCCTCGTTGAACGCGTCGATGTTCCCCAGGATTTTCACGAGGATGAGATCCTCGCCGCGGCGTGCGGCGACGTCGAAACTCTTCGGACGGATCGCACACCGGTCGCTCACCACGAAGCCCGCATCCTCTAACATCGCGGTTACGTTTCCGACCAGTGCGGAACGAGACATAGAGAAACGTAAGCGATTCCTCCTATATCAGTGTTTCCCCAGGAGAATCGGATGCTGTATCGCAATTTCGGCCTCGAGGCACGGATACAGTTATATACTTCTTTCGGCTGGACCGTTCGGGTCGCGGGCACCGTCGTCTCGGTGCGAAAGGCGTTACGTCTTCGCGACCGAACCACCGACGATGACCGTCGTCGCGCTGGACGATACGGACTCGCGGGAGCGCGGGATGTGTACGACGTACGTCGCTTCGCGGATCGCCGAGCGGTTGTGCCGTCCGGCGACCGGTGAAGGGGCCGAAGGCGGGGCCGCATGCGTTCGCCGGATCCTCCTCGTGAGGCTGAACCCGGCAGTCGAGTACAAAACCCGCGGAAACGCCGCACTCGCGATCCATGTCGACTGCGACCCCGGCCGGGCGTTCGAGATAGCGCGTGCCGAACTCGAGTCGCTGGCCGAAACTGCCGACGAACGAACGAATCCGGGGCTCGTCGTCGCCGACCACCCTGCCGATGCGATCCCCGAGAGCGTCGCCCGGTTCGCTCGCCGTGCGATCCGCGAACACCTCGATATCGACGACGCCGCCGCGCTCGTCGACCGTCACGGCTACCGCTCGTGGCACGCCGGCGACGGCCGCGGTCGGATCGGCGCGCTGGCCGCGCTCGGAAGCTGGCGCGAACTCGAGGGATGGACCTACGAACAGATCGCCTACCGGGAGCCCCAACGGTGGGGAACGACGCGGGACGTCGACGCCGAGAGCGTCTTCGCCGCCGCCGACCGCGGCTATCCGGAGGCCTGGGACACCGTCGACCGCGGCGAAAGCGAGACCGTCTGCGTGCCCCACACGCCGGGTCCGATCCTCTACGGCATCCGTGGCGACGACCCCGAGACCGTCCGGCGGGTCGCCGCGGGGATCGAGAGCGAACCCGTCGCCTCGAGTCGCCTGTTCGTCACGAACCAGGGGACCGACGTCCACCTCCGGGAGGGATCGATCGCCGACGTTCGCGACGGTCGCGCGTACCGACTCGACGGCCGAGTTGCAAGCGAGCCCGAAACCCGTCGCGGCGGACACGTCTTCTTCACGCTCGAGGGCGAGTCCTCGAGCGACGGAGAGGGTAATCAAGAGCGCGGTGATGTCGACGGCCTCTCCATCGAGTGTGCCGCCTTCGAGCCGACCAAGCGCTTTCGGGACCGCGTTCGCGCCCTTCGAGTCGGCGATCGAATCACCGCCTGCGGCGAGGTGTCGGACGGGACGCTCAAACTCGAGAAGTTCGCCGTCCGCGACCTCGTCCGGATCGAGCGGGTGACGCCCACGTGCTCCGATTGCGGGCGGACGATGGAGAGCGCCGGCCGAAATCAGGGCTACCGGTGTCGCGAATGTGACACCGACGCACCGGGGAAAGCGGAGATTCCACTCGAGCGCGACCTCGAAGAAGGGTGGTACGAGGTGCCGCCGTGTGCCCGCCGACATATCGCGAAACCGCTCGTTCGCGGCGGATTCGACGCACAGACACACGTCGAACGGTGAGTCCGGGTTCGATTACACCCCACTCGGGAGCGGCCGCTCACCGCCGAACCCGCACCCAGACGGGGCCCTCGGGACGCGACGTCAACGCCGGCGTCGGCGACAGTTCCGTCTCGGGCGTCGCCTCGAGTCGAACCGAGCGAAGGATTCGCGCGAGGACGAGCCGAAGCTCGAGCAGGGCGAATCGCCGGCCAATACACTGGCGCGCGCCGCCGCCGAACGGGAAGTACGCGTACTCGGGGAGCGACTCGCGCATTTCGGAGGTCCACCGACCGGGCCGAAACGCGAGCGGATCGTCGTAGTATCGGTCGCTGCGGTGGATCGCCCACTGGGAGAGGACGACTCGCGTCCCCGCTGGCACCTCGTATCCGGAAACGGTATCGGGTTTCGTGGTCTGGCGAAAGAGCATGTACGTCGGCGGGTAGAGCCGGAGACTCTCACGAACGACGCGATCCGTGCGGGGAAGGTTCGTCTGGGGCGTGAGTTCGTCGACCGCGCGGACCTCTTCGAGGACGCGCTCACGCTCGTCCGGATGCGTCGCCAGCAACCCGAGCGCGTACGTCAACGCGATGGCCGTCGTCTCGTGGCCCGCGAGCAACATGGTGACGAGATGATCCCGGATCTCGTCGTCGGAGAGCGTCCCCGACTCGCCGGCCGACAGCAGTGCCGAACAGAGGTCGGAGCTGTCGCCACCGTTCAGTTCGTCACCCGAGGTCCGTCGTCGCCGCAGTATCGACCCGATGACGTCGTCGAGTTCGTCGGTCGCGTTTCGATACCGTCGATTCGCCGGCGTCGGCACCCACAATGGGATCTCCATCGGCACGCGCGAAGGCTCGAACCGGCTCGTGATCGCGTCGGCGGCGGCCGCGATCGCGTCGGTCTCCGCGACGTCGTCGACGCCGAACATCGTCGTCGCGACGATCGACAACGTCAGTCGCGTCGCCGCCCCGTGGGCGTCGATCACCTCGCCGTCATCCCATCGCTCGAGTTCTTCGGCGGTTCGATCGAGCATGTCCTCGCCGTACTCGCGGAGCCGACCCGGATAGAACGCGGGCTGGACGTGCTCGCGGCCGCGCTCCCAGTCGTCGCCGCGGGCGGTGAGCAGGCCGTCACCGAGCAAGTCGCCGAGGAGATCGATCTCCCGCGGATCCTTGCGGTACCGGTCCGACTTTCCGGCCAGCACCCGCTCTACGAGCTCGGCGTCCGTATAGCAGACGAACGAAAGTCCGGGGATCGAGACGCGAAACACCGGACCGTACTCCTCGGGAGCCCCCTCCAGAAATCGAAAGGGGTCCCGACCGATCTCGAGGGCGCTTCCAAGCACGGGAACGCGGCCGACAGTCGGAATCGTCTCGCTCATACCCGTTCGTTTCCCGCGAACTCGAGTGGCGTTACTGCCGGTCCGGACCGGTGATTTATAAGTAATGGGAGATACTGCCGAGCGTGTATGAAGTACGTTCGTACCCGACTGCGGCCATCCACGCCCGAGCCGGCCGAGCGTACTGCGGAAGACGAGTCCGGCGAGAGGAGAAACGGACCGGACGATTGGGGTGACGAGTCCGGCGGCGGGGACGAGTCCGGTCGTAGGGGAAACGAACACGACGGCAGCGACGGGTCCGATGGTGGAGGAGACGAGCCCGGAGATACCGACGATCGCTCCGGTGGCGGCCGCTTCGCTTCCGGAGTCGAGGACGAACGGCAAGCCCCCACAATCGGTACCGAACAGTACGACACGCCGATCGCGGATCTCGCGGGGAGCGAGGGAGTCGACACGGTACACCTCCTGGCTGGCGGGGTTGCGGATACCGACACGCCGACGTACACGCTCTCGATCGAAGCCGACGAGGCGACGGTTCACCGGGTTCTCGAGTCGGATCCGGACGTCCTCGAGTGGGAGATCGCAAGCGCCGAGACGGGCGTCGTCTACGCGTACGTCCGGTTTCGAGCGCCGCCGGGGGTCGGCGAGATCCGCGAACGATTCACCAGCGATAGCCTCGTCGTCTTGCTCCCGGTAACGTTTCACCCCGATAGCGTCGAACTCACCGTCGTCGGAACGCAGTCGGACCTCTCGAATGCCTTCGAGACACTCCCGTCGGCGCTCGAGGCGACGGTGCTCGAGGTCGGCACCTACCGGGAGAGCCTTCATCGGGGACGATCGCTAACCGAACGCCAGCGCGAGGTGCTCGCGGTGGCCTACGAACTTGGCTACTACGACCAGCCGAGCGAGACGAGCCACGAGCAGATCGCCGATCGACTCGAGTGCGCACCGAGTACGGTCGGCGAACATCTCCGCAAGGCGGAGAGGCGGCTCGTGAGCGAACTCTTCGAGGATTCGGCCGAGGGTATGAAGACCGGGTCACGTTGACGTCGGGCAACGACGCGACGTTCACCCATCGACACGACGCCGTTCGCGTTCGATCGTCGTCACGTAGATTCCCCCGAGGACGACGAGGCCGCCGACCACGGTGACGGCGTCGGGAATCTCGGTGAGCAACGCGAGCGCGAGCAGCGTCGCGCCGACGGGTTCGCCGAGCCAGGCGACGCTGACCACGACCGACTCGAGGTGTTTCAGGACCCAGTTGACGACGGTGTGACCGAAGACGCCGGGACCGACGGCCATGCCGAGAAAGAGCAGCCACTCGCGGGCCGGGTACGCGACGTAGTCGTGGCCCTGTGCCCCGACGAGGACGAACAGCGTCGCCGCGCAGGCGGTGTAGACGACGGTGACGTAGGGGAACAATGAGACCCGCTGGCGGATCGACCGGCCCGCCAGCACGTAGCCAGCGACGGTGACCGCGCCGAGGAGGGCGAGCGCGTTGCCGAACGTCGTCGCGTCGGAAATCGGTGCCTCGCCGGCGTCGCCAAGGGACATGATCGCTGCGCCGACGATCGCGATCACGATGCCGAGGACGGTCTCCCGGGAGACTCGCTCCCCGAGAACGAGCGCGGCCCCGAGGGCGACGAAGATCGGTTGGGTCTGGACGAGCGTGACGCTCGCGGCGACGCTCGTGTGATTCAGGCTCTCGAACCAGGCCGCGAAGTGGACGGCGAGCGCGACGCCGGCGACGGCCGCGAAGCCACCGTCGCGCCAGGAGAGGCGACGAAACTCCTCGCGGTACCACACCAGCGCGATCGGAGCGAGCAGCGCCGTGGTGAACAGGATCCGGTAGAAGGCCGCGACCGACGACGGTGCGTGGCTCCAGCGAACCAAAATGGCGCTCGTACTCGCCGCGAACACCGCAGCGGCGAGTGCGACGTACGGCGTCGTCGATCCCTCGAGGTCCCAGCCGTTCACGTCCGAGCGCACTCGCTCATGTGAGGAACCGTTTTCGAAACGGAACTTGCCGTCAGCACAGCCCGGTTAGCGCAGGTCCGCGAACCCGGTCGCGGCGAGCCGCCGGTGTCGTCGAATCCAACCACGTCCGCCTTGTGTTCTTCACACAGATCGCCGATCGACTCCTGTGTACGACGTTATCGTTCGAGTTCGGCGTTCGTCGCCCGATGGCGTTCCCGGAACATCGCCTCGAAGCCGACGTGCGAGACCGGCGATACCGCTCCGGAGAGAGGTCCGAGCGGAAGGTCGTAGGCGACGTGATCTCGAAGGACGGTCCGATCGCCGTCGGCGAAAAACGAGTGCGTGTGCACCCACCGATCGAAGGGGCCACGGACCATCTCGTCGCGAAAGTACGCGACACCGTCGCGACGATCGACCTCGGTAATGAGGGACGTCCAGTACTGGCGTGGGCCGACACCGAACGGGCGCATCGACAGCGAAATCTCCGTTCCGACCTCGAGTCCGTTCCGACCGAGCGTTCCGTCGGGACCGATCACCGACTCGACGCGAAGACCCAGCCAGTCGGGAGTCACCGCCTCGAGTCCGGAGACGTCGGCGGAAAAGGCCCAGACGTCCTCGATCGGGGCGTCGATCGTCGTCCGTCGTTCGTAGGTGGGCATACTCAACCGTACGGTGGGGACGGTCAAAACACCGGCGCTGACGCGGGTGAGAACACGGCGACGGCCGGGCGAATGGACCTGAAACCGTCGGTCCGAACGTCCGGAATGAGAATCGACGCGTTCGAAGACGAGAGGCGGTTACTTCAGTCGCTCCTGGAGAAACGAGGGATGTGCCGCGGTCACACCGTCGATCTCGAGGAGTTCGTCGGAAATAAACTCGCCCAGGGCGTCGCCGTCCTCGGCACGGACCTCCGCCATCAGCATGTGGTCGCCACTCGAACTGTACAGTGCCTCGATCTCGTCGAACCCTTTCAGCGCCTTCGTCGCTTCGACGTAGCGTTCGCTCGCGACGTCGAAACCGACGAGGGCGATGGTCTGACTCGCGAGTTTCTTCGGGTCGACGTCTGCCGAATAGCCGACGATGACTCCGTCCTCTTCGAGTTGTTTGATGTACTTTCGAACCGTGGGTTTCGAGACGTCCGCCCGATCAGCGATCTCGGTGTAGGATGCCTGGGCGTCCTCCTCGAGAACCTGGAGGATCCGATCTTCCGTCGCCTGCGTACTCATACTACTCCGTTTTGCTCCGACGGGAAAATATCTTTTGTATACGAAAACGTTGGGTTCACCGACGGGAGCGGCGTCGATCGCCGGACTTATTCGAACGCTTTCCCCACGTCCGCCAGGAGGATGGTCGATTTCAACGTCGTCAGCGGTCTGGTCTGGCTCGGCTGTGGACTCCTCATTCTGTATCTCGGCTATCTGATCGCGTTTCGTGGGCGGGCAGAGCTCCACGGTAACTACGACGAGTCGGTCGATCCAGCGTACGTCTCGCGATGGGCAGGTGGCACCGCGTTGCTGATGGGCGTCCTCGTCGTGCTCTACGGTATCCAGGAGATCTACTACGGGTTTCGGCCGTACGCCTTGGTCGGACTCGTCGTCGCGTTGCTCGTACTGAGCTACGTCTCCAAGCTCTTCGCCGGCGGCTTCGGCTACCAGGAGTAGTCCTCGAGGTGACAGACGACTGTTCCCCCGTGTACTGTTCCAGACCATCGAGTCGACACGTGCGAACGATTCGTCGATTATTTGGTCGTTCACGTCAGTCACCCGAGTGATGCCCTCGAGTCCCCGCTACCGACGGTCGCTTCCGATCGTCGTCCTCGTCGTCGCCCTCCTGACAGCCGGCTGTCTCGCAGTCCCCGGCGATAGCGTCACCGGCGAGGAGATCGCAGACCGCCTCGAGAACGACGAAGTCCCGAGCGAGGTTAGCGCTACGCTCGAGGTCCGGACGGTCGTCGACGGCGAGACGACGCAGTACGAGGAGGACGTCTGGCTCCGCGAGGAGGGAACGACACGGATCGAGACCGGCGATGGCGACCTGATCGTTTCCGACGGCGACCGACGCTGGCACCACGACCCCGAAACCGATTCGGTACAGTACATCGAGGTCGACCCCGACTCGCAGTCGATGCTCGAGGGGCTGTACGGACAGCAAGAACGGTATCTCACAGACGACTCGTACGCCCTCTCCGACGTTGAGGAAACCACGCTCGACGGCCGCGAGACGTATCGGCTCGCGTTCGATCCGCCGGAAGACGAGACGATAGAGCGGTCGATCGACGTTCTCGTCGGGGACACCGAGTACACCGTTCCACTCGAGACGAGCGAGCACGACGTCGAGAATCGACACGCCGAACGGGTGGAGGTCTGGCTCGATCGGGAAACGCTGTTCCCGGTCAGTCACCGCGTCGTCGGCGACAGCGCGGAACTCGAGACGACGTACACCGACCTCGAGGTCGAACCCGGTCTCGAGGACGACCTGTTCGAGTTCGATCCGTCGTCGGAATCGGACGAGGCGAACGGCGAAATCGACGATGGTGGCGACGGTGACGAGTTCGAAGCGATCGTTCTCCCCACTATCGAGCAGTTCGAGACGGTCGACGAGGCGAACGAGAGCGTCCCCTTCACCGTCGGGGAGCCCATGCCCGACACACTTCCTGACGGGGTCGAACTCGACGGCGTGAGCCGCTACGAATTCCTCGACGAGAACCGGACGCAGGTGTCGGTGTTCTACCGCGGTGTGGATGGGACAGTGTCGGTGACCACGAGCGACGGCCCACGGACGTTCGCGACCGGGGGCGAGTCGGTCGAGATCGGAACCGCGGCGGGGACGATCGCAACGACTGACGAGGGAACGGAACTCCAGTGGTCGTGTGAGGATCGATACTACTCCGTCTTCGCCGACGACGTGTTCGGGGACGACGTGGCGGTCGACCTGTCAGAATCGATCGCGGACGGCTGCCCGTAGAGCAATCGCGTCGACCGGTTTCTGCTCGCACTCGAGTGAGCGGGGCCGAACGGTTCGCGGCTTACGAACCGGTTTCGCTCGATTCGCTCCCATCCTCACCGGTCTCATCGTCCTCGGGCGCTTTCTCGTCGGTCTCGCTACCGCGGTCGCTCGAGTCGTCGTCCTCATGGGATTCGACCGCCGGCTCTGGGGCGTCCTCCGTCGGAGTCGTCTCGGGTTCGGTCGCTTCGGTCTGTGCCGGCTGAGCCTGCTCCGGATCCGGCCCCGTCGCTTCACCCACCTCGTCGGCCATCGCCGACTCCGAGACGTCGATCTCGACCGGATCGTCGTCCACGGTCCGCCGCGGATCGCGGGACTCCTCACCGTCGGTTGCCGGCCTCGAGCGTGGCTCCGAGACGCCCTCCTCGTCGACGAACTCGACCCGAGACTCCTCGGAGCCGTCGGCGTCGCCGTCGCTCGGCTCGAGTCGACCCTCGCGTCCCGAGTCGGGTCGATCCGAAGCGGCCGCCGCCTCGGCCGACGGCTCGGATTCCCCACGTCGGTCAGGTCCAGCGTCCGAGGCCGCCGATTCCTCGGTCCGCTCGCTCGAGCGACGCTTCCGAACGCCGTACCGGACCAGTGTGGCACCGACGATTCCTTTCGGGATCGCACGAAGCTGTCCGCGGATCGCCGATCGGAGTGCCGACAGGAGCAACACACCGCCGCTGGCCAGCGGAATCACCCCTGTTTCTACACCCTCCGTCACCGTCGACCGGACGGTCCCCGTGGCTCGATCGGCCGTGACCGGTGGTTCGTCGTCGGACGAAACATCTACTGCTACGTCGTGATCGTGTTCTTCAGTCATCGTATACACCGAGCGATCGTGCCCGCGGAGAACGTCCACGTCCAGACGGTTCAAGCTTCGACCGGCAGACGAACGCCGAGGGGAGTCCTCACCGAACCGAACTCATAGGGATTATCGTAGGAGTTCATCGTTTCCCAGTGAAGAACCGAGAGACAGTGCCGAAAGAGAGGATTCGAAACCGGTGGTTGGCTACGATAATCCCTATCAGTACGCGACGTGCAACAGGCCGTAAACGCCGATCCCGAGCGAAAACGAGATCAGCCACAGACCGGCGGCGAGACGTCCCACTCGAGCGTGATTCGTTCGGCGGAGTTCATCGATCGGGTACGCAAACGCGAGCAACAGCGCGTAATAGAGGAGGGGGATACAGACGACCGCGAGGAGAATGTGGACCGCGAGCACGGGGAGATAGACGAACTGGTAGATCGACTCGGGACCGGGAAACGGCTGTGGACCGCCGGTCGCGACGAGTCGGTAGAGATAGAGCGTGAGAAACGTCACAAACAGTGCGAACGAGGCCAGCATTGTGGCCCGGTGTCTCGCGACGTCGCCCCGGCGGATCGCTCGCCACCCGACCGTGATCGTGACGATCGCCGTCGCACTGATGGCCACGTTCGCGTGCGGAATCGCCGTCAGCACCCACTCCGGTGCCGCCGGAACCGCCGACTGAGGGAGCCGACCGCCGGCTGCCGCGAAGACGACAGCCAACGAGACGACGCTCAACACCGCCGCGATCGGACGGACTCGCTCTCGAGAGACGTACTCCATACGTGGTCGTTCGCTCGAGGCGGGAAAGTGGTTTCTGTCGGTCCGCGGCTAGGGTCGGCGGTTTCACCGTTTCCGAGGAGAGCCGTCGGTATCGAAGTAGTTTCCGGAAGGATTATGCGTGGGTGATGTCCACGAAGGGAGATCACCTGCATCGTGATTTCGCGGCAAAGCCGCGATTTTCGGTGGACATTGTCCACCCATGCGATGCGTGGGACCGGATTCGAACCGGCGGACCCCTACGGGACAGCGCCCTCAACGCTGCGCCGTTGGCCTGGCTTGGCTACCCACGCTCGCGTTCTCTGTCTGCACTCGAAGGTATCCAGCGTGATTATAAAAGCCCTTTCCTTTGGGTCCGTGCCTGCGGCGAGGTCACATGGAATCGCCCGAGCGGTGATTTGAAATGCGACAGTTGCCAAAAGGTACCATGGCTAAGTACTCGACCGGTTCGTCCTCCGGCGGCGGCGGGACGAACTGCGAACTCTGCGGAGCGGAGAGCGACTCGCTTCGGCTCGCGTCGGTCGCCGGCGCTGAACTCGAGGTCTGTCCGGACTGTGCGCCCCACGACGATACGCCGACCAAAGGACAGGGTCGGGACTCGAGCGGGTCGTCAGGCTCGAGTGGCTCCTCGAGTGACGGTCCGAGTCGAAAGCAAAAGGCCGCACAGAACGTCGCGAAGGCCAACCCGGTCTGGGATGGCGACTCCGAACACTGGGAGAAAGAGGGGACGAACTACGACGACGACCCGCTCCCGTATCTCGTCTCCGAGTACGGCGAGACCGTCGTCGACGCCCGCCAGGACGCGGGTCTCCAGCGCGAGGAACTCGCGGACGAACTGGGTATCCGCGAGCAGGATCTGCTCGCGGTCGAGCAAGGCCGGGCGACCCAGGCCGGAATCGGTGGCGGCGTCATCGCCGCACTCGAGGAACGTCTCGACGTGACGCTCTCGGAGTGAGGGAATTGTCGACGGTTAGTTCGAACCAGCGGCGAGCAGACTTTTAGTTCCGGACCGTGGAGTGAAACCGATGAGTGGGCAACTGGCGGCGGCGGAACCGTACGCCACGCGATTCGAAACAGAGGTGACGGCGGTCGACGGCCGACAGGTCTGGCTCGAGCGAAGCTACTTCTATGCCGAGAGCGGGGGCCAACCAGCCGACCGTGGGGTGATCGGCGACGTCGACGTCGTCGACGTCCAACTCGTCGACGGCGAGCAAGTACACGTCCTCGAGACCGAGCCGACGTTCAAGGCGGGACACCGCGTCCTGTGTTCGGTCGACTGGTCGTTTCGAATGTACTGTATGCGTGCCCACACGGCAAGCCACGTTCTCTATGGGGCCGGCCGACGGCTACTCGACGAGCTCGGCTACGGCGGGTTCGACATCGGCGAGCGAGCGGTTCGAGTCGACCTCGAGACGAGTACGACGATCGACGACGACGTTCTGATCGAACTCGACGAACTGGTCAACCGAGCGGTCTGGAAATCGCGCCCGGTCTCCTGGGAGGACGTCCCGGTCGCCGACGCCCGCGAACGCGAGAACGTCGCGTTCAACGAAGCGACCGAAGACGGGGCGCTCCGGAGGGGGCGCGTCCGACTCGTCACGATCGGCGAAGACGACGGGGGCGGTGGAAACGGCACCGCGATCAGAACCACGAGAACCGGCTCCCGAGCGGAGCCGTGGGACGTCGCGGCCTGTGGCGGAACGCACGTCAGAAACACCCGCGAGATCGGACCCGTCACCGTCCTCGGTCGGTCGAATCCCGGCGAAGGGCTGACCCGGATCGAACTCGCGGTCGGCCCGCGAGCGATCGACCGCCGAACTGTGGAGAAACGAGCCGTCTTCGACGCCAAACGGAGGCTCGGTACGGGAGCCAAAGAGGTCTCGACCGAACTCGAGCGGCTGATCGAAGACCGTGACGACCTCGAGGATCGACTCCGGCGTACGGAGTCCGAACTCGTCTCCGCTCGACTCGATCGCGGCGAGTCGTTCGAACGCGACGGCGAACGATGGCACGTCGCGACGGTCGGCGACGTGGAGACCGAACTCGTCAGTGACGTCGTCCGGAGCCGAATCGACGTTCGAGCGGAGACCGCCGTGGGAGACGACGTGATCGTCGCCATCGGCGAAGCCGGCAGGCCATTTGCCGTCGTCGGACGGGCCGACTCGAGGTCGGCGACCGGGATCCTCGACGACCTGACGGATGCGTTCGGCGGCGGCGGCGGGGGCTCGGAGACGATCGCACAGGGTGGCGGATTCGACGCGACGATCGACGACCTCCGGGATTCACTGATGGAGTAACTCTGAGAGGACGGTTCGACGGGTTCGGCGGCTCGTCGACCGGCGGGACGGCGACTCGGGTATCTCGAGTCGAGAGACGAATGCGGGGACGAAGAGGCATGACCCGCACGCACGACCATCGCCGACGGAAATGACTAAGTGTTTTAGTTTCGGAGGCGTTCCCGGCGACCGACCGAGAACCACCACGATGCGGTGCCGTCCGCCCCAGAACGTCGTGGGGACACGCGGCCTGGTCGTCGCGTCTCGCCGGAGTGGATGTTTTATGGTTCTCGTCGGGGTGGATCTCGGCATGTCGCCAGACCGATCCCCGTGCGGTCGTCGTCGATTTCTCGAAGTGGGGTCCGGAATCGCCGCGCTGGTCGCCACGGGCCACTCCGCAGTCGCGAGCAACGCGACACAGGACGAAGACCAGCCCGACGAAGCGGACTACGCGAGCATCTACGAGGAGAGCATCGGCGACGTCGTACTCGTCACCGTCCCCGGAGACGAGGGGACCCCCGGCGGCCTCGGTTCGGGGTTCGTCCTCGAGGAGGGGGACGTCGTCACGAACCACCACGTCGTCGCCGGGACCGACGAGGTCGAGTTACAGTTCACCGACGAGGCGTGGCGAACTGGGGAAGTCGTCGGCTCAGACGTCCACAGCGACCTCGCCGTCGTGTCCGTCGACGACGTTCCCGACGTCGCCACGGGACTCACGCTCTCCGACGACGACCCGGTAGTCGGCCAGGAGGTGCTCGCGCTCGGAAATCCCCTCGGACTCGACGCCTCGATCTCACAGGGGATCGTCAGCGGCATCGACCGGTCGCTGCCGAGCCCGACCGGATTCGCGATCCCCGCGGCGATCCAGACCGATGCGCCGGTCAATCCAGGTAACAGCGGCGGCCCGCTGATCTCCCTCGAGGGCGACGTGCTGGGGGTCGTCTTCGCGGGTGCCGGCCAGACGATCGGCTTCGCCATCGCCGCCCGTCTCGCGAACCGTGTGGTCCCCGCCCTGGCGAGCGAGGGAGAGTACGAACACCCGTACATAGGTGTCGGCGTCGATCCCGTCGGCCCGCAGGTCGCCGAGGCGAACGACCTCGAGGAGGCAGGCGGCGTGCAGGTAACCGAGGTCGTTCCGAACGCGCCCGCCGACGGCGTCCTCGAGCCGGCGGCCGAGACGACGACCATAGACGGCGAACTCGTTCGTACCGGTGGCGACGTGATCTTGGCCATCGGCGATCGGGAGATTCCGAACCAGGATCTGCTCTCGTCGACGCTCGCACTCGAGACGTCGCCCGGTGAAACGATCGAGATAGAGATCGTCCGCGACGGCGAACCGGGAACGGTCGAGTTGACACTCGCTTCGCGACCGGACGTCGACGCCCCCTGAAATTCCAGATGGGAGAGTCCGTTGTGGGCGTTCGGTGGCCTCGATCTGCGTTTCCCCTTCAGCCGACTGTGACCAACGGCGCTCGGCAGGACACGAAAGACAGATAAAAGGTGCCGGGCTGTGAATAGACATATATGGACGTTCCGTACGACCTCACCTCGTACGTTCGGGTGTTGAAAATGGCGACGACACCCACGACTGAGGAGTTCCTTCAGGTATCGAAAATAGCCGGTGCAGGCATCCTACTCGTCGGATTTATTGGTTTCGTCATCGGCGGAATCATGCTCCTGTTGACCGGTGGTCTCTGATGGGGATCTACGCGGTCAAGACGACAGCGAGTCAGGAACAAACCGTCGCGGACATGATCATCAACCGTGAGGAGGCCGAGATCCACGCCGCGCTCGCGCCCGACTCGCTGACGTCGTACGTGATGGTCGAAGCCGACGACAACGCCGTCTTGGAGCGCGTACTCGAGGAGATTCCCCACGCACGAAGCATCGTTCCCGGCGAGTCCGACATCTCGGAGGTCGAACACTTCCTCTCGCCGAAGCCGGACGTCGAGGGGATCGCCGAGGGTGACATCGTCGAGCTCATCGCCGGACCGTTCAAAGGTGAGAAGGCCCAGGTCCAGCGCATCGACGAGGGCAAAGATCAGGTGACGGTCGAACTGTACGAGGCGACGGTGCCGATTCCGGTGACGGTGCGAGGCGATCAGATTCGAGTCCTCGACAGCGACGAACGGTAGTTCCTCGACTCGAGTGGGCGACACACCGTGGTCGCAACCGATTCCGACGAGCGGTAGCGAGTTCCAACCCGCCGTTATCGGGTTAGTTCGTTCGCGATTAGCTCCATATCTGCGACCTCCTCGATCTCCTCGAGGAGTTCCTCGCGTTTGCGGACGTCCTCGGAATCAGCGCCGTAAGCGCGGACGTACTCCGCGCGGCTGTGTTCGTTGAACGTGTGGCGAAGCGCGAGGTAGCCGTCCGGAACGATCGTTCCACACACTTTACACTCCGGACGCTCGTGCTCGGTCGCCTGATGGATCACTGCCGATTCGACGTCCTCGAACACCGCACCACAGCCGTCGATTCCGCATTCCCAGGCCATTGAATGTTCGTAATCGATTGTCAGACCTCTTGGTTTTTTCGCAGTATCCCGTCGCTGGTTTGGGTTCCGAACGACCGTCGTCGAATCAGAATTCATAACTCGACCGTCCCGAAAGGGGCTCTCGTGAACGACGGCGGAGTCACTCGCGTGGACTGTCACGTCAAGGTACTCGACGACGCGATCGTCGAGCGAGCCACGCGCGTCGGTCTCGACGTCGTCGTCTACGCGCCACACTTCACCCGTCTTCCCGACATCAGAGAGCGTGCCGCCGCCTACTCGAGCGACGAGTTGTTGGTCGTCCCCGGCCGCGAGGTGTTTACCGGCCCCTGGCACGATCGCAAACACGTCCTCGCGCTCGGCCTCGAGGAGCCTGTTCCGGATTTCATCCCGCTGGAGACGGCGATGGCGGAGTTCGAACGCCAGGACGCGACGGTACTCGTCCCCCATCCGGAGTTCGCGACGGTAAGTCTCACGGGTGCGGACGTCAGACACTACGCCGAGACGATCGACGCGGTGGAGGTGTTCAACCCGAAACACCTCCCGTGGCACAACCGTCGGGCACGCGAACTCGCGGACGAACTCGCCCACCCGCCGTTTACGTCGTCGTACGCCCACCTCCCAGACACCGTCGGGGTCGCCCACACCGTCTTCGAGTCGGCGATCGACACCGAGGCGGACCTGCTCGAGGCGTTCGAGGCGGAGATCGCTCGGCGGATCGTCTACAAAAACGGCCTACAGCGCGTACGAACGACGGCGCGCGAACTCACACACCTCTGTTACGAAAACACCTGGAAGAAGGCCGATCGGCTCTTTCTGTCGGGGCTCGAGCCGACTCACCCGAGACACATCGCCTACGACGGTCGGTTCGACGACGTCGCGATCTACTGATCCTCGAGGGCATCGGCGATCCGCTCGAGTTGGATGCCGACGTAACACAGCGCCTGCGTCTGCATGATCGCGGGGTCGTCGCTCCACTCGTTCGTGATGTACGCCGCCTGTTTTCCGGCTCGGTCGAGATGGTCGTCGTCGGACATCGGTCCTGCTTCCACGTCGAAACGTGAAACGATTCGGGGTCGCTCGGAAACGGGCCCGCGACCGTCCCACTACCGAGTGTCGACGGTCGAGAGCGTTTCCCCGACCCGGTCCCAGTGGCTCCCGCGCCAGAAGTGTTGACCGCAGGCTCGACACCGCCAAACTGCCGTCTCCGCGGGATCGGGAGCGTACGTCGGTGTCGACGCCGATTCGTCGATCGGCTCGAGCGACCCGTTGCACCGACCACACCGTTCGGGCTCGTCGGGAAGCGTGAGATCGACGCCGACGGCCGCGAGTTCGGCGAGTTGGCCCTCGAGGTCGCGGGACTCGAGGAGAATCGACCGCTCGGCGCGGTTCGAACACGCAACGTCACGCGTGACAACCGTCCGGCCCTCCTCGCGGGCGACTGCGAGCAGGTCGTCGTCGGCCTCGAGGCCGCGGTCACCGGCGTAGGCCGTATCGTGGGTACACATCCGCAGGTACGAGACGAGGCCACCGCACATGACGTCGAGGAGGAGTTGCATGGGTTCGGAATCGAATCGGTATGCGGGAGGTATTACTCGAGGAACGCCCGAAGCTCCTCGAGTTCCCAGGTGTTGATCACGTCAGCGGGCTCGGCCCAGCCCCGTCGTGCCGTGTGGACTCCCCAGCGGAGGTACTCAAGCGTTGAGGGGTGGTGGGCGTCGGTGTTGACGGCGATCGGTGCACCTTCCTCGATTGCGGCCTGGACGGCGCTGCCCCAGAGATCGAGCCGTCGTGGGTTGCTGTTGATCTCCAGGGCGGTGTCGTGGTCGGCCGCGGCCCGTGCGATGGCCGTCGCGTCGAACTCGAGGCCCGACCGTTCGTTGAGCAGTCGGCCGCTCGGGTGGCCGAGGATATCGACGGCCGGGTTCTCGATGGCGCGGACGAGTCGCTGGGTGGCCGTCTCGGCGTCCTGGTCGAGGGCGCTGTGAGGCGAGGCGACGACGAGGTCGAGGGCGTCGATCACCGCACTCGAGAGTCCGATCTCCCCCTCCGCGTCGACGTTTGCCTCGATTCCCGCGAACACCGCGATCTCGCTCGCCGCGTCGACCTCACGGATCGCTTCGACCTGCTCTAAGATCTCGGTGTCGGAGAGACCCATCCCCCCGACGACGCCGGGGCCCTCGGCGTGGTCGGCGACGGCGTAGTACTCGTACCCTCGGCGCTTGGCTTCGGCGACCATCGCCTCGACCGTGGTGTTGCCGTCGGACCACTCGGTGTGGGTGTGGAGGTCGCCGCGGACGTCCTCGCGGGTGAGGAGATCCGGGAGTTCGCCGGCTTCGGCAGCGTCGATCTCGCCGCGGTCCTCTCGGAGTTCCGGCGGAATCCACGGCAATCCGAGCGCCTCGTACATCCCCGCTTCCGTCGGGCCGGCGACCCGCTCCCCGACGCGCTGTCTTCCGTCGGTTTCCTCGTCAGCTTCCTCGTCGCCGACCGCGCTCACGTCGAAGGCACCGTACTCGTTTAGCTTCATCTCGCGGTCGATCGCGTAGTTTCGAAGGCCGACGTTGTGGTCTTTGCTCCCCGTAAAGTACTGGAGCGCGGAGCCGAACTCCTCGGGGACGACGACGCGAAGGTCGACGCGGATCTCGCCGACGCGGACGCTGGCCTTCGTGGGACCCGACTCGATCTCGCCGTCGACAGAATCCCAGTCGACGAACGCGTCGACGACCTCCTCGCCGGCTTCGGTTCCCACCAGCACGTCGACGTCGCCGATCGTCTCGCGCCACCGACGGATCGACCCCGCAACCTCACACCGGTCGACCGCCTCGATCGAGTCGAGGTACGCGAGGACGTCGTCGGCGAGGGGCCGGCCCTCCCCGAGGAGGTAGCGCTGGCCGATCTGGCGGGCGAACTCGAGGTTGTCGCGGATGTTCTCCTCCGTTTTGGGGCCGAAGCCTTTGACCGCCTGGATCTCGCCGGCGTCGGCCGCCGTCTCGAGGTCGTCGAGGGTCTCGACGCCAAGTTCGCGATAGAGTTTGCCGGCGGTCTTCGGGCCGACGCCCTCGACGCGGGTGATGTCGGCGATGTCGATCGGGAGGTCGGCACGGAGCTCCTCGAGTTCCTCGATGGTGCCGGTCTCGACGTACTCGACGATCTTCGAGGCGATTGCGTCGCCGACGCCGTCGATCTCCTCGAGCGTCTCGCGGTCGCCGTCGGCGACGTAGTCGGCTACCGGCGAGGGATGGGCGCGGACGTTCTCCGCCGCGCGGCGGTACGCTCGGGGTTTGTACTCGACGTCGTCGGCCTCGAGGAGGTCGGCGAACTCCTCGAAGCGGCCGGCGATCTCCGCGTTCGTCGCCATCAGCGTCCCCTCCGGGCGCTGGCGTCGTCCTCGCGGCCCAGCGCCTTCTTGAGAAAGGACATCCAGCGTTTCGTGTCGGCGGCCTGCTTGGCCTGCTGTTCGCGCTCTAGGTCGGTCGGGCCGAGGCTCTCTAAGGCGTTCAGCGCGCGGTCGATCCCGATGACGCTCCGGGCGAGTTCCTCGCCTTCCTCGCGGCTGATGTCGCCGTTCTCGATCCGCTCGAGCCGGTCGGTCCGCTCGCGTCGGAGGTTGCGTTTGGCCTGCTCGACGCGCTCGCGTTCGCCCGCAGGAACCGTCTCGCGACGTTTGATCTCGAAGACGAACGTCCGGAGATCGATCTCCTCACCCTGGACTGCGATCGTCTCCGGGATCTCCGCGCCGACGGTCGCCCCGTCGCGCTCGACGCGCTCGAGCAGTTGTTTGCGCTCGTACTCTTGCACGGGCGTTCGTTGGAGCCAATCGGGCAAAAGTGTGGTCGTGAAGTTCGCCCATGTTTGCGACGATCGCCCCGATCACGTCCCGTTGGTCCGGTATCAATGGGCCATACGATTCCTCGAGCGGGTGCTGGACGCGCTGGTCGAGGCGAGGATTACGTCTATCGTCCTCGTCATGGGATACAAACGAACGGACGTCCAGTCGTGTTCGGACACCGTTACTGGGACATTCCGATTACGTACGCCGCCGAGGAAACCAGCTCGGAACCGGCCACGCCGTACCGGCGGCAGAGTCGTCCGTCGGCATCGGCTTTCTCGCCGTCAACGGCGATCAGATGATCGATCGCCGGCAGGTTCGCGACGTTCTCGAGACATACGACGCGCACGATTCGGTCGCACTCGAGGGAGCGCTCGAGATGAAGGAGATCACGTACGCACACACCGAGGGCTTCCCGGCGGGCAAACTGAAACACGGTCCGCTCGCGCTGGTGACCGATCGACAAGCCGCGGAATCTGGCCAAGAGCGTTACCGTCGAGTGAGACGGTCTGCTATCGGTCAACTCCGGCACAACTACGGCGATTGGTCCGACCGCCCCGATCCGCAATAGCTATCCGTCGACCGGGGGATACGGACGACTGTACAGCAGTTCCGAAGCGCCGAGAGATCGATTCCGGCCGCTTCAGCGGACGGAAACAGGACGTTCAGGCCGATCCGATGAGTTCGTTCGAGACGATTACCCCCGCCGCCAGCACGCCCTCGATCCCAGTCGAGCAGTGGTTTCTGTTCGCTATCACGCTCGCGATCCTCGGAACGTTGCTGGTTCGATTGCTCCGCGCGACGACGTTTACAACCGACACCGACCGCTACCAGTACGTCATCGTCGGTGCAGTCTGGCTCGTCGCCACCGGGGCCTACGTCCTCATCGACGTTCCCGGCGCGATCGCCGAACTCTCCGCCCTCGAGGCGCTTCCAGACGTCGCGGTGACGATCGTCGCCTGGCTTCCGTTCCCCGTCGGACTGTGGATCGCAACCGTCGGGACCGACCTCGGTAACGTCGCAGTCCACGAGGACCGGTCGGCACACCCGATCCGAACCAGAGTCTACAGACGGGCGCGGTACCTCGCACTCGGCATCGCCCTTCTGTCGGCCGTCGTCGCGACCATCTACGTGCTCGTCGCCACGCTCGGCGTTCTCGGCGGCGCACTCGTCGGCATCGCCGTCTTCGTCCTCGGTTCGGAGTGGGTCGAACCACACTCGCTCGCCCAGTCCGGAACCCTCCGGGAGCCGACCGAGAACGAGCGACGGCGCCTCGAGACCCTGCTCGCGGACGCGCCGGAGGTCGAAGTTCCGATTCTCGTCTACGAGAACCCCGATTGGACAGGCCTGGGGGTGCTCTCGGTCGGACTGCCTCGCCGGCGTCGGCTGGTCGTCGCCGCTGAACTGCTCGCGGACGAGCCCCTCGCCGAAGGGCTTCTCGCGATACAGGCAGCCCGTCTTGAGTCGGGCGTCCACGATCGACGCCTCCTCGCGGAGATCCTCCGCCTGCAAGCGCTCGTGGGTGGCGTCGTGGTCGCGGTTCCGCTCGCCTCCCCGACCGTAGAACTCGAGCCGCTGGTCGCCGTGGTCGTCGGCATCGTCGGCGTGTTGTGGGGTCTCGACCGGTGGGTTCGGGCAGGGCTGTACGACGCGGACGAGCGCTCGGCACGGGCACTCGAACCCGAGAAGATCGCTGACGCCGTCGAGCGCACCGCGAACCGACTCGAACTCCCACGCCGACGCACCCGGATCGGCGAACACGTCCACCTGGCACCGTCGATCAACGACCGCCTCGAGCGGCTTCGCGGGCTCGAGGCCGGAGATGACTCGAACCAGTTCGGGAGTGACGACGAGCCCCCGGTCGGGAACGCGGGCGACCGCCACGAGCCGTAGACGGGAGATTGGACGCCTCGAGAGTTCCCGCTTCGGCGCGACGATGATGCGGTTCGCGGAGGCGTGAGGGCGGCGCCGACGCGCTCCGGGACGTTTACCTTCGGCGCGTTCACATCTTCCCGCAATGACGCTGTACTCGCGGGTCCGTCCGCTCGCGTTCACGCTCCCACCCGAGCGAGCCCACGCGCTCGGGAAGCAAGCGCTCAGGGCGGTCCAGTCGACGTATCCGACCCGTGCCGCGGTTTCCTACGCCTACCAGTACGACCACCCGGCACTCGAGGTCGACGCCTTCGGAACCCGGTTTCCAAACCCAGTTGGCGTCGCGGCCGGCTTCGACAAGAACGCCGAGGTGACTCACGCGCTCGAGTCGCTCGGGTTCGGATTCGTCGAGATCGGAACGGTGACGCCGTACGCCCAGACGGGCAACGACCGACCACGGCTGTTCCGGCTCAGGGAGGACCGAGGAATGATCAACCGCCTGGGCTTTAACGGTCACGGGATGGAAGCCATCAAGTCCCGCCTCGAGCGCGACGGCGTCCCCGACGTTCCCCTCGGCGTCAACGTCGGCAAGATGAACACCTCGAGCGAGGCAGAAGCGATCGAGGACTACCGGCGGGTCTTCGATCGTCTCTCACCCTTCGCCGACTACGTCGTCGTGAACGTCTCCTGTCCGAACACGCCCGAGACGTTCGACGAATCTTCGCCCGAACAGCTACGGACGATCCTCGAGACGCTCGAGGCTGATAACGAGGCGGAGAAACCGATTCTGGTGAAAGTTGGACCGGACTCGCCCGACGAGTCGGTCCGCGAACTCGTCGACATCGTCCGCGAATTCGACGTCGACGGCATCGTCGCGACGAACACGACGACCGAACGCGAGGGTCTCGAGTCGCCGAATCGCGAGGAGCAGGGCGGGCTGAGCGGCGAACCGCTCGCAGATCGATCGACCGAACTCGTCCGAACGCTCGCGGAGTACACCGACGGCGAACTCCCGATCGTCGGTGTCGGCGGCGTCGACTCCGCCGAGCGCGCCTACGAGAAGGTCCGCGCCGGCGCGTCGCTCGTCCAGCTCTACACCGGCTTCGTCTACGAAGGACCCTCGACCGCGAAACGAATCAACCGGGGGTTGGTCGAGTTGCTCCAGCGCGACGGTTTCTCGTCGGTCGAAGAGGCCGTCGGTGCCGGCCTCGAGTGAGCACGGAGACTCGAGAACGGTCCAGTGCGATCAGTTTACGTGATACGATTCGACGGTACGGATCGCGTACCGAGCCGAGAGCGCGCCGACCGGGAGCGCGATTGCGGCGGTCACCACCGTTCCGGCCGCCGCCACGAGCGCGTGTGACGTGCCCAGGAGTGACGCGATTCCGCCACCGAAAAGCACGCTGTGGCCGGCGAGCATCGGAACGGCGACCACGCAGAGAACGACAGAGAACACACCGAACGCGACGACGCTCGGAACGACCGCACGAGTACTCCGGGAGACGTTGACCGCCTCGAACTTGGGGAAGATCGCCCCGATCCCCGTCGCGATCGGCCCGGCACAGGCGACGAGTACAGCGGTACCGAGCGTCAGCGAGACGGCCGTTCCGATTGCGTGCGGACTGAGCAGGGACAGGACGAGCGTCGCGGGGACGGCGACCGGCGCGACGAGCGCTGCCCCGGCAAACGCGTGTCCGATCACGACCGCCCGGCCGGGCTCTCCGCTCAACAGCGTCGTCGGAAGGACCGCACCCTCGTTACCGACGACGTTCAGCGAGAAGAGCGCCCCGGTGATCCAGGCGCTACAGAGTGCGACCCACAGCGGAAACGAACTCCCGACCGTCCCGGTTCGAAAGACAGTCAGAACCGGGTTAACCAGGAATATCAACGGATAGAGCACGAACGAGAGGGTTATCGGCGCCCGCCTCGCCCGTTTCCAGTCGACCCAGACGACGCCAACGGCCGGCCGTGGAACGACCGCCGCGAGACGCGATTCCGCCGTCGATGAATCCGCCGTCGACTCCACCTCGTGTTCGACGTGGACCCCATCCGCGTACCAGAGCAACTCCGCGAGTCGCGGGAGGGCAAACGCACAGACCAGCAAGAAGACGCCACTCGAGACGACGGCACCCGCCGCCCGACCCAGTGAGACGTCAGACGCCGTCCCGACGAGTGCCAGCTCGCCGTACCAGCCGACAGGCGTCGGCTCGAGCAGCCAGAACAGCGGGTC
Organism: Natrialba sp. INN-245; assembly: GCF_009807105.1. Lineage (NCBI taxonomy): Archaea > Methanobacteriati > Methanobacteriota > Halobacteria > Halobacteriales > Natrialbaceae > Natrialba > Natrialba sp. INN-245. Next base: position 453,660 of record NZ_WUBV01000017.1, read on the forward strand.
GAGGACGGCCGCGAAGTTCTGCGTGAAGATGAGCGCGAAGTACACGAGACCGATCAGGATGAACACGACTGTTCGGAGCCGAGTGAGCAGTCTCGATCGGACGCCAGCGTTCCGAACGGCGAGGGCGACGAGGTGTCCGGCCGCGAGCGCGGTCGAGAGCGCGATGACGAGTGCGCCGAACGAAAACGGGAGCGCCACCACGGAACGGGCTCCGGCGGCGAACGCGATCGACGCGAGGGCGCTGTAGACGACCGCCGGAATCCCCCAGAGGAGTACCTCGGAGTAGACAAGCCCGCCGAGAAACTCCCGGTGGGAGACGGTCGTCAGCATGCCGTCGAGTCGGTCGGGTCGAAGCGCCGTCGAGTAGGCTCGATAGCCGCCGAAGCCGACGGCGAACAGCCAGGTGTAGACGAGGACGAGCCGCCCCCACGACCCTGGCGACTCGAGCGAGCCCGACGCGATGCTGTCGCCGAAGAAGAACGCGCCAGCCAGGCCGGCGAGTGCCATCGGGACGAAGAAGATCCCAACGAACAGGAGTGCAACGAGCTGGGTGGGGTTCTCCTGTACTGCACGCCACTGGCGCCGGAGTTCGGTTCGGCCGATCGCGTGGATGTGACTCGACGACACCATGGTCACTCGGCCGGCCGCGCCTGGTGGGTGCCGTGGTCGGTCGTCACCGTCAGGAAGACGTCCTCGAGCGTCGAGTCGGCCTCACTTTCGACCTGGTCCGTCAACGCCTCCGGACTCCCTTCGGTGACGATCTCGCCGTCGAAGAGAACGCCGACGGTGTCGGCGAGTTCCTCGACGACGGGAAGGATGTGCGTCGAGAGGAAGATCGTGTGACCATCCTCGGCCATCTCCGCGATCGCATCGATGACCGTCCGGGCCGCACGCGGATCGAGCCCACTCGTCGGTTCGTCCAGAAAGACGACCTCCGGTTCGTGCAACAGCGCCTGGACGAGCCCGACCTTCTGTCGCATCCCCTTCGAGTAGTCGTCGATCCGCTTGCCGGCGTCCTCGGCCAGCCCAAAGCGCTCGAGCCAGGCCTCGATCCGGGCGTTCGCCCGTTCGGCGGGAATGTCACGAAGCCGCGCGACGTACTCGAGTTGTTCCCAGCCGGTGAGTTCCTCGAAGACGGGGGGGTCCTCGGGAAGGTAGCCGATCGATCCGCGGACGGCGTCGCGGTCAGTGATGGGATTGCCGACGATCCACGCCTCGCCGGAAGTCGGCCGCGTCAGCGTCGTTAGCATCCGCATCGTCGTCGTCTTTCCGGCCCCGTTCGGGCCGAGAAAGCCGTAGACCGTTCCGCGGTCGACGGCAAGGTCGACGCCGTCGACGGCGACGTCGCTCCCGAAGCGTTTGGTCAGTCCGTCTGCCTCGATCGCGAACGGAGAGGAGGGCATTCGTCCCCCGATTCGTGACCGATACACACTAATGTTTGGTTATCCGACACGGGTCGAAGACGCCGACCCGCGAGTCCGACCGGGCCACGGACCCCGTCGAGTGGGGAGGCGGCAGGGAAATTGCTCGAACGCGACTACGACGCCCACGATCGTCGAACGCGACGCCTCCAATGCGCTGGCGTCGTTGGCTTCGTTCTACTCGCTCAGCAGGTTCGACTCTGAACCGAATTGCCCCCAGTCTCGAACCCAACTGGACCGATACCGGTCGCGTTAGGCGTATCCTTCCGTGAATCAGCGAGCTCTATACACTCCTCAAGCGATTCGTGTCGTGAGCGATGAGTTACCACGTCGACCATAACTAACAACAGCTAATGTATCGTATCGGACATGGGCGGTACACCGAGATCGATCAGCGGCACAGACGTCAGTGTGATCGTGTGCGAACATCCTCGAGGGGAGGGTAATTCTAACGGGGGAGCGAGGGTATGACGGCGACGAACTCGCCACCCGAGTCCGAGGTGCCAGAACGGACACCGAAGCTGTCACAGGACGTTGCCTTCGAGTTGCTGAGCTGTCGCAGACGCCGGTACGTGATTCACTGTCTCAAGCAACGATCCGGACCCGTCGAATTCCGCGAACTCGTCACTCGAGTTGCAGCGTGGGAGAACGACGTTCCACCGTCGGCGGTGACGTACGAAGAGCGCATGCGCGTCTATACGGCACTGCGCCAGTCGCACCTACCCAAACTCGACGACGGTGGCGTCGTTTCCTACGATTCCGATCGGGGTACGGTCGCCCTAACCGAGGCTGCGTCCGAACTCGAGGTCTACCTCGAGGTCGTACCGCACGACGACATCCGGTGGAGTACGTACTACGCCGGATTGGGCTGTCTCTGTACGGGTTTCGTGCTGGCGTTGTGGGCGGGAATTCCACTGTTTTCCGCAATTCCGCCACTGGCCGGCACCACGCTCGTGACGGCGGTGTTTACGGTGTCCGCGGTGTTTCACACCCGTCACGACAGTCGGATCCGACTCGATTCGGATGGGCCGACGACGGACGCAGACGGAGGGGTACCGTGGCGATGAGGGCGTCGGTCAGATACGGACTCACGATCGGTACCGTCACCGTGCTGGTGGTCTTCCTGGCGCTCGTCGGGATGGTCGCCGCGCCCGGACTCGTCGGCGGTGACGACGCGTTCATCGTCACCTCCGACAGCATGAGCCCGACGCTCGAGGCAGGCGACGTCGTCGTGACACGGGCAGTCCCCGCCGACCAAATCGAGTCCGGCGACATCGTGACGGTCCACGATGGGAGTGATGACGACACCGGGTACGTCACCCATCGGGTCGTCGACGTCCGCGAGGTAGAGGGCGAGCGCGCCCTCGAGTTACAGGGGGATGCCAACGAGGAACCCGACGAGGGGCTCGTTCCGGACGAGTACGTCACTGGAACCCTCCACCTCCACGTTCCGTATCTGGGACACGTACTGTTGTTCGCACGCTCTGGACCCGGGCTGTTTACGCTCGTGATCGCGCCTGGTCTGTTGTTGCTCGCCTCCGGAAGCCTGCAGTTACTTCGCGAGTTCAGGGGCGTCTCGAGTAGCGAACGATCGGGGGCTGCCGACGACCGGCGTGGTGAGACGTGATCGGACCAGTCCCGGATCGCCGTCGTGGTGGTGAGTCGTGACGCGAGACACAGCCGTTCGAGTGACGTTCGTACTCGGGGTGGCGATCGCCCTCGCGTCGTTCGGAACGGTCGCCGGGAGCCTCTCTACGGCCCCGACCGCCAGCTACGCGTCGAGTCACGGCACGTTCGAGGACAACCGGATCGAAGCCGGCGCGTGGGGGATCGAACTCGACGTCGACGACGATCGGATCGTCGTGACTGACGCCGGGCCAAACGGCACGCTCTCGGTCGCGCCGACGGTGACGAACGACGGCAGACAGTCCCAGTCCGTGACGGTATCGCTCGAAGTCGCCAAGAGCACCGTAGAGGAGACGATCGAACTCGAGGGCGGCGAGCGCGCTCGAATCACACTCGTGATCGAGGGGATCGATCTCGATCCAGGCGAACACGCGTACGTGGTCGCTGCCGAGAACCAGGCCGTCGAGGGAACAGTAGTCGTCGACGACGCCGGGGCAGATGCGGAGGAGGATGAAGAGAAGGATGGAGATGCAGACGGGGAGGATGAAGAGGAGAATGGAGATGCAGACGGGGAGGATGAAGAGGAGAATGGAGATGCAGACGGGGAGGATGAAGAGGAGAATGGAGATGCGAACGGGAACGAGGACGGGGACGGGCTCGACGAGACGGCAGCCGAGAGCGATGGACGCGAAGAAACTGCCGGCGAGAACGGGGCTGACGCGTCCGCGGAAGATGCCGACGTCGGCGCGGACACCCGTGAGGCTGCGGACGGTTCCGCCGGACACGGCGACGGTGAATCAGACAACACTCACCTTGATCGTGACTGACAACGGTGAAAAATCGCAACGAGAGACGGTACGGCTGAGCCGCATTGTCGTCCGTTCACATCCTGGCTCGACGTTCTACCATCGACGAACGGTTGATACGGCTTGCTCTCCGTATGAGCGGATCAACTATTGGATCCGTTTGCCCACGGAGAGGTCGGATCGTCGTTGTGGCGGCGCTGTTCGGTGTGAAACTGCAGGTCAAAACCCAGTGACTGTCCCTGGATTCCGTTTCCTGCCTCCATCGGCAGACACCACTTGAACGCGACGAACTGGGTTGGCGAAGGCGGGAAATAGTCCGGCTTGGAGGTCTTATTAGACGCCCGACAGTACGAGAAGGTGAAGTTACTGAGACCCGCTTGCTGACCACCAGGGTTGGTCGGTGCCGTCGTCGTATCGGTGTGAGCGCACCCGTCGTAGTTCCGGACGGTCCGTCTCGAGCCACCCCCCATCTCGAGTCGGCAGATTCCGTAGTCGCTTCGTTCGTCCCACTCGAAGCCGATTACCTCGTCGTCAGACTTCCGAAGCACCTCCTCGAGTTGGATCTCGATCGTTCGGTCGCCGTCCTCGAACGTCAGAATGTCGCCGTCCTGAAGATCGTCAAGACTGGATCGGTCGCTTACCTCGTCGACGTTCCCGTCGTCGATCTTCTCGAGCGCGACGCAGGTTCCCTCGTCATTTTCACCGTGATTTCCGTTGTGGCCGTACTTGGTCCCCTCCAGGCTGCCGTCGAGCAGGATGCCGTCATCGAGCGCCTCGAGAACGTCCCTAAGAGAGCCCGAGACGATGATCTGGTCACCGTCAGAGAGTTCGTTGTCACCGTCCAGATCGTACCACAGAGTGGCGTCGGCCGCGTCGACGAAGTGGTCTTCCTCGCCCGCCGGCACGTCTTCGACGTCGGCACCCATCCAGATCCAGCCCGGATTGTCACAGAGGTGGAGGCTGAACGTCGTTTCCCAGCAGTCCCCGGGTTTGATGTCGTCGAGATCGATCAGCGTGTTCTGATCGCCGAAGTCGTAGTCGTCGTCGAGCGCGCAGTACTCGAGGACGTCGTCGTCGAAGTTCCGCGATCCGTTCTGCGTATAGGTGTAGAACGGTCCGTCGACTTCGATATCGTCGTCGAGAACTCGCTTTTCACCGATCGATTGCTCGCCGTCGCCCTCGTCGTCCGGGTGGGCGTTGACGAACTCCCACTCGTCGGTCGGGCCGAGGTAGTGTTGTTGCCAGTCGAGTTTGAGGTCGAGTTCACCGGTTACCAGCTGGTTGTCCTCGAACTCGACGTCGTCGCTGAACATCGCGTTCGTACCGGCACCGACGAGTGCGGCGCCGATGCCGACGGTACCGAGTCCTGCGAGTACGTTGCGTCTGGAGATCGAATTGCGTTCGTCAGACATGATCGGTCACCTCCCGCGCGGAGGGTCACTCGACGGAGTCGAAACGCCCGCCGCGACGCGAGTCATCACAACCGATCCCCCGAACAGGAGTATATATACACAGCCAGGGGAGATCCTAGAACGAGCCTCGTTCCAGGGGCCACACTCCTAGACGGAGCCTGGTCTCGCGTACTGACTACCCATCCCGTGGTTTGTGGTCGGTAACCGTCGACTGATACGGATTGCTGTAACGATTTACCGGCGAAACCGCGACCAGTCTGCGGTTTCGCCGGTGATGACTGACAGTAAACCGTATGATACGGACCGCTACGAGTCGGTGGCGGTCGAGCGCAGACCGGCGAGCGATCGACAGCAACCAGTCGTCGGAAACCGTATCTGTTTACTGCAGTGTTGGAACGCCACTGTGGCAAACCGGCAGCTCCCGTCGGTCGACGACCGCCGCCGTGACATTCCCGAGGGACATCGATACCGCTTCTATTGGATTTCGAAGAGGACTGCCGAAAACCCGAATCGCACCGTCGAGTGCTCCTGGGACGCTCGCTTCGTCTCCCCGCTGACGTGGAGTAGGAGCCGGTTACGACGCGCTAAGGATTCCATACTAAACGGATTCCGGATACTCGAGCCAACAATGGGATCGCCAGCGATTCGCGACAGCACGGTACTCGTAACCGGCGGTGCAGGGTTCGTCGGCAGTCACCTCGTCGACGCCCTCCTCCCGCACAACGAGGTTCGCGTCCTCGACGACTTCTCGAACGGTCGCCGGGAGTACGTCCCCGACGACGCGACGGTGATCGAAGGCGACGTCGGCGACGAGGACGTCCTCGCGCGAGCGATGGACGACGTCGATCTCGTCTTCCACCAGGCGGCGATCGTCAGTGTCACCGAGAGCGTCGACGATCCACAGCGGAGTCACGAGACGAACCTCGAAGCGAGTCTCGAACTCCTCGAGCGAGCACGTCGGGAGGATGCCCGGGTCGTCGTCGCCTCGAGCGCTGCGATCTACGGCCATCCGGACGAATTACCGGTAACTGAGTCTGCGTCGACGGATCCGACCTCACCCTACGGCGTCCAGAAACTCGCAGTCGACCAGTACGCGCGACTCTACGCCGATCTGTACGATCTGGCGACGGTGACGTTGCGCTACTTCAACGTCTACGGACCCCGACAACAGGGCCCATACAGCGGGGTCATCTCCATGTTTCTCGATCAGGCGCGCGCGGGAGAGCCGATAACCGTCGAGGGCGACGGATCACAGACACGTGATTTCGTCCACGTCAGCGACGTCGTCCGGGCGAACCTCCGTGCGGCGACGACGGAGACGGTGGGCAGAGCGTACAACGTCGGAACTGGTGAACGAACGGCGATCCGGACGCTCGCCGAGACGGTTCGAAACGTCGTCGACTCGTCCTCGCCGATCGTCCACCGTGATCCGCGTCCCGGCGACGTCAGACACAGTCGTGCCGACATCTCGAAGGCGCGACGCGAACTCGACTTCGAGGCACGTGTCGGGCTCGAGACGGGGCTTCGAGCGCTCGCAAACGAAACGGAACTGGCGGCTTCGACCGACTCCACCGGACCGGTTGCCGACCACGCACCGGATGGCTCCTGATCGTGCTTGGGTTCGGGTTGCTCCGACGCGTAACTGGGCATAAGTTCCGGCAACCGTTACGGAAGCACTGACGCATTTCGCTCGACGCAGTCGGCTTCGACTCACGGCCGGATCGACGTTCGACGCGTTGAAATACCGTACTGGTTCCTGTAGGTGAGAGATAACTATCGGTATCAGGCGGCCTACCCAAGAGTATGATCGACAGCCTCATTGTGTTCGTCGTCAGCCTCCTGATTGGCGCACTCGGAATATTCGTCGGAGCGAAAGTGATCGTCGACGCGGAGGACTACACCTACGCGGCCATCACCGCGTTGATCGGTGCAATCGTCTGGGGCCTCGTCGGGTTCTTCTTCGGATGGATCCCGTTGCTTGGGCCACTTCTCGTGTTCGTTGCCTACCTCGCAGTGGTCAACGCACGATACCCAGGCGGCTGGGTCGACGCCGCTGCGATCACGATCGTCGCCTGGCTCTCGGTACTCGTCGTCCTGTACGTTCTCGCGCTCGTCGGCGTAACGGGCTTCGATGCAGTCGGCGTCCCCGGGGTGTGAATTGAGCTCGTCCAGACACTTATGCCGTCCCGAACGGATCGCGGTTACGACGGAACTGGGACAGAGTCCGTATCGACAGCAGCTGACACTATCGGACAACAGTCAGTGACGATTTACGATCCTCCGTTCGGTCGAAAACCTGCGACTCGTTTTGTCCGACAATGTGAGAATGCGCTCGAGAACCGAGTGATAAGACGACGAGAGCGCAGTCTCCACGGCGTTACTCATTGAATTCCCGGACTGTTCATTAGGTATGATATATAGATAAAACAAAAGAGCAGATGGTCAATAATAACTACTTAGGAGGTGGCCACCGATCGTACCGTATCGAGTGACTGCATTCGAACACGTGTAGACGATATGACTGTTCATTCCAGTGGACGGATAGCTTCGAACCCGTTCACCACGACACTGGCCGATTCGGTTCTCTACGTGCTCGAGACCGGGCAGTGGTTCGCGATCGGGACCCTCGCCCCGCTCGTGGCCGGAGGGGAATCACATCTCGCGGCGATAGTCGGGATCGTGGCACTCGCAGTGTTCGGCGGCGCACTCGTTGTTCGGAACCGTCTCGAGAGTCGCCAGTCCGTGACGGGAGTCGGTGACTCCAACCGTGAGGAGTTCATGACCGATCGGGAGAGAGTTCAGCAACTCGTCAGTGAAAACGGTGGTCGGATGAAGCAGTCGAAGATCGTCGACTCGGTCGACTGGTCTAAAGCGAAGGTTAGTCGGCTGCTGGCGGAGCTCGAAGAGGACGGTCGGATAACGAAACTCCGTCTGGGTCGGGAGAACCTCGTCTGTTTGCCGGACAACGAGCCGACCGCTTCGAAGTCGCCGGAACAGCCAAAAAACGAGTGATCGGTCACACGCCTAACCACACATTTCCCGGTATCCCTCTCACGCGGAATCGACCGCCTGATGCATAGTGATCTGTTTCTCGGCGAAATTGATGTGCCGGTTTATGCGGTGATAGAGCGTTGATCCGCTGCCTTCACGGCAACTATGAACGCACGCAAAAAGCTACTCGTAGTACTCACTGTGCTAATGATGGTCGGCTCGACGGGGGCGATGGCCGTGGGAGCGCCCGCGGCGCTCGACGAGCACGACACTGACGCCAGTGACGAAGAACTCGCGGATGGCGAATCGTGGACAGTAACGATCGAACACGCGGACATATACGTCGTACACGACGTCGATGATATTCCGGACGAGGATGAACTCGACGACGATAACGACGTCGATGACGACGCCGTCGACGACAACGACGATGGTGTCGACGATAACGGCGTCAATGATAACGACGCTGATGACGACGCCGTCGACGACAACAACGATGGTGTCGACGACAACGCCGTCGACATCGGCGAGTACGCAGAGTACACCGCAGTCGGAATGAGTGACGTCAGCCTCGACGTCACAATCGAGCAGGCCACTGTTACGACGATTGGAGACGACGTCGATCACGACGAGAACGATCTCGATGACGATGACAATGGCGTCGACGACGAGAACAACGACATCGATGACGACACTGTCGACGAAAACGACATCGATGATCACACGGACGTTTCGATCGATCAGGCGACCGCGTTCGTCGTGCTCGAGGACGGCCTCATGCAGGACGAGCACGCCGACGACGAAGCCGACGATAACGGCGTCGACGACGAGAACGACCTCGAGGACGACGACGAGATGGACGTCACTGCCGAGCAGGCTACGATCTTCGTCGTCGCAGATGGCCTCGAGGACGACGAACTCGACGACGATGACGACCTCGCAAACGATGACAACGGCGTCGACGACGATGCCGATGACAACGATGTCGACGACGCCGATGACAACGATGTCGACGATGCCGAGGACAACGAGAACGACCTCGAGGACGACGAGCGTCAGGTGACGATCAATCAGGCGACGATTTTCGTCGTCCAGCATCTCGACGACGTGCCGGACGAGGAAATGCCGGCTGACGACGAGAACGACCTCGAAGACGACAACGGTGTCGACGATAACGACAACGGTGTCGACGATAACGCCGTCGACGACAACGACGAGCACGAGCAGGAAACCTACGAGGACCTGCGACTCGAGGTAACCATCGAACAGGCGAACGTCTTCCTCCTGATCGAACTTCCGGACGAACCCGTCCTAGAGGAGCCGGTCGAGGAGGAGCCTGAAGAAGAGCCGGTTGAAGAAGAACCCGAAGACCCAGTCGAAGAGGAAGAACCGATCGAGGAGGGGCCTGAAGAAGAGCCGGTTGAAGAAGAACCCGAAGACCCAGTCGAAGAGGAAGAACCGGTCGAAGAAGAGCCTGAAGAAGAACCGGTTGAAGAAGAACCGGCTGAGTCGTTCACCGTTGACTCGCTCGACGCACCGGAATCAGCGGAAGTCGGTGAAACGATCACCGTAACGGCCACGGTCACCAACCCTGGTGACGACGAAGCGACGCAAGACGTACAGTTCCGACTCGAGGGTGACCTCGTCGAAGCACAAGAGGTAACACTCGACGCCGGTGAGACCGACGACGTCGTCTTCGACGTCGAGACTGACGAACTCGAGGCTGGAGAGTACATCCACATGGTACTCACCGACGAGTTCGGTGAAGTGGCGATCCTCGAACTCACCGACGAACCCGAGGAGGAACCGGTTGAGGAAGAACCCGAAGAACCGGTCGAAGAAGAGCCTGAGGAAGAACCAGTCGAAGAGGAACCCGAAGAACCAGTCGAGGAGGAAGAACCGGTTGAGGAAGAACCTGAGGAAGAGCCGGTCGATGAGGAACCTGTCGAAGACGAACCACAGCCCGCACAAGTGACGTTCGAAGACCAGGCCTCCGACGGCGAGACGGTCGTCGTCGACGAGGTCACGATGGCAAGCGGCGGGTTCGTGGTGATCCACGACAGCAGCCTCCTCGTTGGAGAGGTCGTCGGAAGCGTCATCGGTGCCTCGGAGTACCTCGAGGAAGGAACCCACGAGAACGTCGAAATCACGCTCGACGAACCACTCGAGGAAGATGAGACGCTGATCGCGATGGCTCACCGCGACACCAACAACAACCAGGAGTTCGACTTCGTCGAATCTGACGGCGCTGACGACGGTCCGTACGAGGTTGCCGGTGAACCGGTGACCGACGACGCGGTCGTCACCGTCGACGGCGAATCGAACGAGGAGCTTGCGAACAACGAGCAGTCAGCGAACACCGAACACGCCGATAATCAGAACGTCAACAACAAGGACGCTGACGACAAGCACGTTGACGACAAGCACGTTGACGACAAACACGTCGACGACAAGGATGCTGACGACAAACACGCTGACGACAAGGACGACGACAAGGGAATCGTCGATAAAACCGCCAAGCCGATGATCAACGCCCCCGCCTGATCAGCCACCAGTCCAACGGACGGAGCGTAAACGGATTTTCTTGTCGGAGTTTCCGTCGTTCTTCTCGGCACTCACCTCGTACGATCTACCGTTCTCCGGTTGATCCTCAGCCTGTGGTTCTACCGGTACAGCAATCCGTATCAGTCGTCGCTCAACTCGCTGACGAAAGATCAGGAGGTGGTAGGCGAACTCAACTCAACAGCCGATAGATGCTACTGGCGGCCACCACGAGTAACACCAGAACGCTCGAGAGGACCGGATCGAGAGTCGAGAGGACCGGAAGATCGAGGCCGGCGAGTGCGATCACGATCAGCCCCAGCAGACAGATCGCGAAATGAAACTGGAGGATCGACGGTCGGTCGTCTTCGTGGCCGTTGATGTAGGTCAGGACGGACTCGAAGTTGCTCCCAGGCTCGATCGTCTTCGCTTCCGAGTCATACTCGATGACGCGGTCCTCCTCGAGTTGCGGGAGGTGGGTCTGCTGTAAGGAGACGTAGACGCTCTTGTACAGGTTGTTCGGAACGGATGACGTATCCGATTCGGTTGCCGCGATCTCCGTTGCGACGTCCGAGACATCGACCTGACTCGATTCCTGTGCGAGAAGCTGGACGATCGCTCGACGGCGGTCGTTACCCAGAATGTGAAAGACGTCGCTTTCCGCCAGCGAATCCGATCTACTCGTCTGGACAGACATCGTCAAGAGGAGCGTGAAACCGCGTTCTCGACAGGCTGTCCGTCATTGACCGTCATACATGGCTTGGATTTCACCGACCATCGACTTTAACCTCCGGTATCTTTTTCAGCCTAAGTGCTATGGAAATATAGTCATTCAACTCGGCGTCTGCACACCAAAACACATCGAGGGGCGACTCGAGTGAGCTATCGGGGTTCGTCACCTGGAAGGTGATCGCCGGATTGCATCTCACGATAGGTCGTACAGGACGGACAGCCGTGGACGACGTCGCCGTTGTCGCCGAAGACGCGTGCGAACTGCTGTGTGACGTGTGTACCACAGTTTCGACAGCGTGCACCTGCCGTCGACGATTCCATCGGTCGCCAGTCGTGTTGTGTGGATTTCATGAGTGGTGGGGGTGGAAACTCGGACGATCAGTGTCTGGTTCGACGTATCGGTGCTCGTCCGGGCGTCGTAGGAGTCAGGGGAGTAGACGCGAATAAAGGACACAGACTGTTCACTCACTGCGGTTCCGGATAGGGTGGGAAACGTCCAGTTTCTATGCGATTTCGGCGACTTCACCCGACACAGTGTCGGATTCCGAAACGAATCGTCGATCGATCTCAACGTGAGTTCAGACAAGTTGCGCCGTATTCGACCGACAAAGCAGGTCTTGTTCGGCGGCTCCGAGGAGGGAAATACGTGATTTCGTAGAACAAATACGATATTTCACGAGAGAATGAATGACCTTCGATCGGGAAGGCCCATCGTTATAAAATACCACTATCGCTTACCGATCGTTCCGTTGGAACGCTATGATGTCAACGAACGCGGCCTCACGACGGTCCGGAGAATCCGCACTGAATCCCCTCACAGCGGAGGGTGAACAGAACGATGCGTTCGAACCGAGGAGCGACAATGTCCACGAAAGCAACTAATACCCAGACGGAACCGTCCGTCGATCCGGCGACGCAACTCGACGTCCTCGGGGATACATGTGCTCGGACGATTCTCGTCGCGACGAGCGACGGGCCAAAGACGGCAAAAGAGCTGACGGATCGGACCGACAGCTCGTCCGCGACAGTGTATCGACGAATAAACAACCTGCTCGAGAGTGATCTCCTCGCCGAGTGTATCCGGTTCGAGGACGATGGCTCTCACACGACGGCCTACGAGGCGACGGTCGAGCAACTCGCCGTGAGAATCGACGAAGGTGGAATACGCGTCTCTCTGTCACGTACCGACGACTGATACGGATTGTTGGAGCGTGTTACCGGTGATCGTTCGGACGGGGTCATCGATCGCCGATACCGAACGACAACGGTCCGTACGAGAAGACGGTCGGACAGGTATCGTCTGCGCATCTCCGAAACGTCAGGCCGGAACCATCCAGCGAACTGGGAATCGAAGTCACTGTCCGAGAGAGACATTCTGGAGACGGCGACCCACTGGTACCGGACACATCAACGCGTATCGTCGACCCGACGTTTACGAAACCGAGACGTTCTCGAGAACAATCACTTTAGTTCCAGAAACAAATTGTGAAAGATGGCTGTACAACCCTGTATGATACGGATAACAAACATCTACTCAGTGGAACGGTCACTGTGATTGAACAATGCACGATCTGACTGGCTTTCAGCGAGACCTGTTGTACGTCATCGCGGGCGCAGATCGTCCGTCGGGCCAAACCGTCAAGGACGAAGTCGAGAAATACTACAGTTCCGAGATCAATCACGGGCGACTGTATCCGAACCTCGATACGCTGGTCAACAAGGAACTAGTAGAAAAGGGACAACTCGACAGACGCACGAACTACTACGCGATCACCGACGACGGCCGCCAACGTATCGACGAACGTCGCGAATGGGAACAACAGTACGTCGAATTCTGACGATGTCCGCGCTGGATCGGCGTTCTCTTGTGTGCTGACTCCATAGCTGGGGATACTTCCATCGGATTCACTTGCGTGGGTCCACGGACGGTATCTCGTCTTGCAGACGTACGGTCGAGTGGTTGATATCCTCCTCGCACTGAAGCGCAAGGTATTGTGCCTGTTCATCCCATAGCTCGGCCATAACAAAACGGTGGAGCGTGGAAGGTCTCACCCAGAATGGTACGGGCACCGTCTACAGCAGATCGGAAGAGACCGGATACAACCGAGGTGTTCGGCCGATGAGTTTTCGAAAGTATACGCGAACTCGACTGGCGTCCGTGCTCTCCTATCCTGCGGACCTCGCAACCGTCTCGGCACTCGCCGTCCTCTCGTATTTCGTCATCACATCCGTTTCGGACGGGGGAGCCGCCACGCTGTTTTTTGCCATTCCGCTCGCGTTGTTTCTCCCGGGATACGCGTTGGTATCGGTGCTGTTTCCGACCGCAAAGCAATCGCCTCGAGAGACGCCAGCGGTGGCTACGAATCGGCGTGGAATCGACGCCACCGAACGGATCGGACTCGCGTTCGCCCTGTCACTGGCGATCGTTCCACTGGTCGTTTTGACGCTCCCGGTTACCGAGTGGGGCCTCGAGACCGAACCGTTGGCTGCCAGCCTCGCGGTGTTTACCGTCGGTTTCGCACAGCTAGGTGCCATTCGTCGTCTCCGGAGACCGGAGCCGGAACGGTTTACCGTTTCGCCGATCGCCAGCGTGATAGCCGTTCGACGAACGGACGATGCTGTGCTAACGGCGTCGTCGATACTCCTCACGGTCGCGGTCGCGACCGCAATCGGGGCGTTGATCGTCGGATTCTTGATCCCCGCATCGGCGGGCGGGTTCACCGAACTCGGCCTCTACACGGCGGACGAGGACGGTGAGTTAGTCGCCGGAGACCTCCCGGACGAGATCGAGCCCGGGGAGCAGGTGCCCGTTACGGTCTCGATCGAGAATCAAGAGGGCGAACGGACGGCGTACACGGTCGTCGTCCAGCAACAGGTCCTCGAGGACGGTGCCGTGGTTGATCGGACAGAGCTACAGGAGGTCGACGCGAACGTTTCGGACGGAGCGACGGTTACCAGTCAGCGCCAGATCGGGCCGACTGCCGAGCCCGGAGAGACCGTTCGAATCAGCGTTCTTCTGTACGAAGGCGATCCTCCAGTCATCCCGACGAACGAGAACGCAGACGAGGACACGTACTTCTGGGTGACGGTAACCGACGACCCGCAGATCGACGAGTGATAGGCAGCGAACGTCGACCCGGAACGATCGCACACGAGGGGGAAACGACGGTCGACACCGACTCGAGGCGGAGATTCGGCGACGAGATGACGGACACGGCAGCTGACGTCGAGGCGAGGTGGACACTCCGAGTCCGGTTTTCAGACGTCACGACAAGATACGGTACCGATCGGCTCCGTGGAGGGCGACGAGAATCGGTCGTTATCGGCTCGCACGGCCGAGCGGAAACTGGCGGTCGGGCCGTCGCGAGACGTGCTGTACGATCGAGAGCGCGAGGACGACGACACAGACCGCGACTGCGACGAGTGTCACGATTGCAGTCGTACCGGTCAGAGCCCAGGCGAGTGCGAACACCGACGTGCCGCCGATCGCGACCGCGAGATAGAGACGGTGCCACTCGCGTTCTCTCCCGAGGTTTCGATCGAGATAGGGTTCGAACACGTCGTCGTTCGGCAGGAGTTCGATCAGGTGGGCGTCCGGATCCCAGTCAACGATTCCGTGGTCCTCGAGCATCGGCAGGTGCGTCTGGTACAGCGAGATGTACACCCGGCGACGCTGTGTTCGCGTGATCTCTTCCGGTGGTGCATCGTTTTCCCAAGCGGCGACTCGTTCGACGAGTTCCGTGAGGTCACAGGAGCCGCCCTGTCGTTTCAGGAACTGAACCGTCCGCCGGCGTCGGGCGTTGCTGAACACGTCGAACAACTCAGCCTGGGAGAGGTCGTGTTCAGCCATGGATGCCCTCGCGTTCCCGAGTCGAGCATCGATCGGGTGTGATCGGATACCTCACACGAACACGTGTCACACCCTCTCCCTTTACTATCGCACGGCTACCTCCTGATAATCGAATTGTACCGGTTAGCGGGCGTGACTAACGGGTAATCCAATGTTTCGGGTGGTCTCGACCGCTCGGTGGTGACGATCGACGGATCAATCACCGTTAGCGACGGCCTCCAGATTGCACTCGCGTCGTTCGGTACGAGGTCGACTCCGTCCACCGTTCCGTGTCGCGTTTTTCCCGCAGTTCGCCCGCCCCGAACGTGGTCGTCGGTGTGTACACTATGTTCCGGTCGGTTCTCGCGGTCCGGTCACCTTCGAACCACAACAGTCATCGAAATCGACAGTTCAGTGCATGCAGGTGGCCGCTCCCCCTCCGGTCACGGTCATCACCGAGACTGTAGTTCGTGGCTACGGACCCCTCAAGCCGGGGATAACAAAACCTCGTTACCGGCTGTATCAGGACGATTCCCACCCGGGTATCGAGCTACCGATGACACAGCAACACCGACGACGACCACGAGTTCGAGTGCGTGCGAGATCTTCCTCGAGACGCTCGAGAACTGACGGAGGTGAACCGTGACGAGCGAACTCGTCCAGGGAGCGGACTGTACGATCGACGACGACGTGACCGTCGGCTACGGCGAGTTCGCCGAGCCGACCCGGCTCGGGCGCAACGCGACGATTCGATCCGGGTCGATCGTCTACGGCGACGTGACGATCGGCGACGACTTCTCGACGGGTCACGACGTCCTCGTTCGCGAGGAAACCCGAATCGGCGACGACGTGCTCGTCGGCACCAAGACGGTTATCGACGGACAGACGACGATCGGTTCGCACGTGAGCCTCCAGACGAACGTCTACGTGCCGACCCAGACGACGATCGGTGACAACGTCTTCGTCGGGCCCGGTGCCGTTCTCACGAACGACGAGTATCCGGTTCGAAGCGACGCGGCGCTCGAGGGGCCGACGATCCGCGACGGCGCTTCGGTCGGAGCGAACGCGACGCTGTTACCGGGCGTCGCCGTCGGGGAGAACGCGTTCGTCGCGGCCGGCGCGGTCGTCACGGCCGACGTCCCGCCGAACACGCTCGCCGTCGGGTCGCCCGCCGAAACGCAGCCCTTACCAGCCCCACTCGAGGGGCCGAACCAGATCGCATGAGCGAAACGACCGACCCCGACCTCGACGATTCGGTTCGGATCGCGGATCCTTCGATCGACACCGACGTGATCGATCGGATCGAGTCGGCACTCGAGGAGGGAGCGCTCGCCGACGGCCCCGAAGTACGGGCGTTCGAATCGGAATTTGGAGCCTACTGTCGAACCGACCACGCCGTCGCGACGTCGAACGGGACGACGGCACTCCACGCCGCACTCGAGGCCCTAGACGTCGAGGACGGCGACGCTGTGATCACGACACCGTTCTCGTTCGTCGCGAGCGCAAACGCCATCCGACTCGCCGGGGCGACGCCGGTGTTCGCCGACATCGATCTCGAGACGTACACGCTCGATCCCGCGGACGTCGAGCGGGTCCTCGCCGAACGCGACGACGTCGTCGGTCTCCTGCCGGTCCACCTCTACGGACTGGCCGCCGACATCTCGGCGCTGTGTGAACTCGCCGACGAGCACGATCTCTTCGTTCTCGAGGACGCCTGCCAGGCCCACGGCGCGGCGGTGCGTGGCGACCGGGTCGGCGGCTTCGGCGACGCCGCCTGCTTCTCGTTTTACCCGACGAAGAACATGACGACCGGCGAGGGCGGCATCGTCACCACCGACCGCGAGGACGTCGCCGAGCGGGTCGCGAGCTACGTCAATCACGGCAGAGCCGAGAACGGAACGGGCGACTACGACCACGTTCGACTCGGGCACAACTACCGAATGACGGCACTCGCCGCCGCGATCGGTCGGAGCCAACTCGAGCGGTTGCCCGCGTTCAACGAGCAACGGCGGGAGAACGCGGCGTACTACGACGATCGGCTGGCCGATCTCCCGCTCGAGACGCCGACGGAGCCCGACGGGTACAGACACGTCTACCACCAGTATACGGTTCGAACGGACGACCGAGACGCACTCGCCGAGGGACTCGCGGCCAGAAACGTCGACGCGGCGATCTACTACGAGACGCCGATCCACCGACAGCCGGCCTACGAGACGGTCAGCACCGCCGCGGCCGAACTTCCGCGCGCGCAACGGGCGGCCGAGACGGTTCTCTCCGTGCCCGTCCATCCCGCCCTCAGCGAGCGCGACCGACGTGCCGTCGTCGAAGAAATCTACGACTATTTCCATAACCAATGAACACGGAACCAACGAGGACGTCGCCCAGACCGGTGCAGGTGGGCGTCGTCGGTGTCGGAGCAATGGGGGAGAATCACGCACGCGTCTACAGCGAACTCCGAAGCGTCGACCTGGTCGGCGTCACCGACCACGACGTCGACGTGGCGAGACGGGTCGCCGCCGAGTACGGGACGGAGTGTCTCGATATCGACCCGCTTCTGGAACGTTGTGATGCGGTGACGGTCGCGGTGCCGACTCACGCCCACTACGAGACGGTCTCGCGGTGTCTCGAGGCGGGCGTTCACGTGCTGGTCGAGAAGCCGATCGCTGAGACGATCGAGCAAGGCCGGACGATGGCCAAACTCGCCCAGAACGCCGGGGTCGTCCTCCAGGTCGGCCACATCGAACGATTCAATCCGGCAGTCCAGACCGTCGGCGATCTGATCGACGATCTCGACGTGATCTCGATCGAGGCGGAGCGACTCGGCCCGCCGATCGATCGGTCCGCGCCGGGCAACGTCGTCTTCGATCTGATGGTCCACGACGTCGACATCGTCGCCTCGTTGCTCGAGGACGGCCCCGAATCGATTTCGGCCATGGGCACCGAGGACGGCCGATACGCCACCGCGACGATGGGCTACGGCGACGTCGTCGCGACCGTGACGGCGAGTCGCGTCACCCAGAAGAAGGTGAGAAAGCTCACCGTCACCGCCCGCGAGTGTCTCGTCGAGGTCGACTACCTCGAGCAGTCCGTCTTGATCCACCGCGACTCCTACCCGGAGTACCTGATCGACGACGGCCAGCGCCGGTATCGACACGAGAGCGTCGTCGAGCGACCGCGAGTCGACAACGGCGAGCCGCTTCGCCACGAACTCGAGTCCTTCGTCGACACTGTCCGTGACGGGGCAGAGCCAGCCGTGACGGCGGGAGACGGTATCACAGCCCTCGAGACGGTCCAACGCATCGACGCGCTCGTTTCGAACGACGAGCCAAGGCGTGAACATGAGGTAGAGATCTAATGTCCGGATCCGATTCTGATGCTGCCGGCGACGCCAGCGCCGTCGGCCTCTACGATCCCGCGGTGTCCGAATCCCACCAGCGAGATCGTCTGACGTCCGGGCGTGTTCCGGTCGCGGTCTACGGCCTCGGAAAGATGGGGCTCCCGCTCGCGGGCGTCTACGCCGAGACGACGGGGAACGTGACCGGCGTCGACGTCGATCCTACGGTCGTCGAGACCGTCAACGCGGGGCGGAGCCACGTCGTCGGGGAGCCGGGGCTCGAGGAGCTCGTCACCGAACAGGTCGAAAACGGCCGGCTCGAGGCGACGGCCGACGGCCCGACGGCCGCAGAGCGCGCACGGATCCACGTCATCATCGTTCCAACGCTCCTGACTGACGACCGCAAACCGGATCTCGCGACGGTCGAAGCGGTCGCCGACGATATCGCGGCCGGGTTGGCCCCCGGCGATCTGGTCATCGCCGAATCGACCCTGCCGCCGGGAACCTGCCGAGATGTCCTTCGACCCCATCTGGCGGCCGAAAGCGGCCTCGGACTCGACGAGTTCGGGGTGGCGTTCTGCCCGGAGCGGACCTCCTCCGGAACGGCCGTGCGGGACATCCGGGGGCAGTACCCAAAGGTCGTCGGCGGCGTCGACGACGAGAGCACTCGAGCCGCCGCCGTCGTCTACGACGAACTGTCGACGAACGACGTCCGACAGGTATCGGACGCGACGACCGCTGAGGCGGTAAAAGTGTTCGAAGGCGTCTACCGCGACGTCAACATCGGGCTCGCGAACGAACTCGGTGTGCTCGCGGACGAACTTGGCATCTCGGTTCGCGAGGCGTTCGCCACCGCGAACGACCTCCCGATGTGTCAGCTCCACGACCCCGGTCCCGGCGTCGGCGGCCACTGCATCCCCTACTACCCGTACTTCCTGCTCTCCTGGCTCGAGACCCCGCTTGCGCTGACCGAGACCGCTCGCGACGTAAACGACGGGATGGCGGAGGCCGTCGTCGACAGGCTCGCGGCGGAACTCGAAGCCGACGGGACCGCGCTCGCGGAGGCGTCCGTCCTCGTCCTCGGCCTCACCTACCGCGCCGGCGTCGAGGAGACCAGGGCGTCGCCCGCACTCGACGTGCTCGCGGAACTCGAGGAGCGCAACGTGGACGTCGCCGCCGTCGACCCGCTGGTCGATCCCGGCGCGTACGGCGTTCGCCGAGTCGAACTCGAATCACTGACCGGTGATCGAGCGGGCGAACCGCCCGCGTTCGACGGCGCAGTGCTCGTGACGACCCACGAGGAGTTCGATCACATCTCGTGGGGCGACCTCGAGCCGACCGTCGTCGTCGACACGCGGGACGAACTGGATCTCGCCGGGACGGACCACCGGAGCTACACCCTCGCCGGCTCGCGAAACGGTCGGCCGCCCGCGGGCGACCGCGAGAGCGTGGCCGGAACAGAGGTCGATGCGCTCGCCCGAGAGGACGCCCCCGTCACGGCAGAGGCGACGTCCACCGAATCCCGTCTCGAGGAATCCGCAACCGATCCGCGACGCACGGACGGGGGTGACGATGTATAAGGGCAAGTCGGTCGCGGTGGTCGTCACGGCCTACGACGAGGAGGCGTTCGTCGGCCGCGTCATCGAGACCGTCCCCGACTTCGTCGACCGGGTCTACGCCGTCGACGACGCCTCGCCGGACGGTAGTTGGGCGGTCATCCAGCGCGTGGCCACACGGATCAACGAGACCGTCGAACCCGAACGCGCGGTCATCGACGGCGGCGACGCTCGCCGGGTCGTGCCGATCCGCCACGAGGAGAACCGGGGATACGGCGCGGCGGTCAAAACGGGGTACGAGCGCGCCGCTGCGGACGGGATGGACGTCGTCGCCGTGATGAACGGCGACGGCCAGATGGACCCCGACATTCTCGATCGGATCGTCGACCCCGTCGCCACGGGAGAAGCCGACTACGCGAAGGGGAACAGACTGCTCAGCCGGGAGGACCGCGAAGGGATGTCGACGTTCCGGTTCGTCGGCAACGCGATGCTGACCGGCCTCTCGAAGTTCGCCTCGGGCTACTGGACCGTCGGCGACCCTCAGAACGGATACACCGCCATCTCGCGGGAGACGATCGAACGACTGGACCTCGAGTCGATCACCGACCAGTACGGCTTTCTCAACCACATCCTCACCCACCTCAATCTCGAGGAGTGTCGTGTCGCCGACGTCTCGATGTCGGCAGTCTACGGCGACGAGGAGAGCAGCATCCGGTACGTGCCGTTCGTCCGCTACGTCTCGTTTTTGTTGCTCCGGAGTTTTCTCTTGCGGCTCAAACGCCGGTACGTCCTCGAGGGATTTCATCCGGCCGTCGTCTTCTACGGAGCGGGTTCTTCGGGGCTCGCGGTCGGGGCACTCGGTGTGGTCGGCTCGCTCGGCCGGTCTCTCCGCGGATCCGACGGATTCACCGGCACGCTCGTCTCGGTCGTCGCCTTCCTGATCGGGCTCGTCTCCCTCGGTATCGCCATCTCGATGGACGCCGAGGAGAGCGAGCCACTCGAGGTGACACGCTACGATCGGCGTGGCGGACCAGCGGCCGCCGACCCAGGCGACGGCGAAGACGGCGTGGACGAGGACGCCCTCGAGGAGACGACCGACGACGTCGTCGGCGACAGCTGCGTCGACGCAGCGGCGGACACCGAGTCGCCGCTCCAGTCGATGGACTAACCGTTTTATGGGTTCGGCGACGACGACCGACGATGGCAGAACTCGCGCTCGAGGACGGCACGATCTGGTACGACACGACGGGCGAGGGCCATCCCCTCGTCTTCGTTCACGGCGGGTGGCTAAACGGCCGGACCTGGCGATCACAGGTCGAACACTTCGCCGACGAGTACCGGATCGCCACGGTCGACGTCCGCGGCCACGGCCACACGGGCTCGACCGATCCCAAGCGGTACTCGGTCGAACTGTTCGCCGACGATCTCGAGGCGGTGTGTGCCGAACTCGACCTCGAGCGCCCGATCTTCTGTGGGCTCTCGCTTGGTTCGATGGTCGTCCAGGAGTATCTCGCCCGTCACCCCGATCGCGCCACAGGGGCGATCCTCGCCGGTGCGCTCAGATCGATGCCCTCGATGGCCGTTCCGCCGTCGATGAAATCGTTCGTCTCGCCGACGCCGGCGCTCACCGCGACGCTCTCGATGATGGGGCCGACCGCGACCTTTCGGTCGATGCTCGGCTCGATTCGGGCGATGACCGGCGACCGCTGGCTGACCGTCGATCCGGCGGTTCGGTCCGAGGCCCTCGAGGCCGTCGGAGACGTCTCACCCGCGGAGTTTCGGAAGGTCTTCGACGCGCTCTACCGGTACGACCCGCCGGATCTGTCGAACGTGAAAACCCCGACGCTCGTGATCCACGGCGACCGGGAAGCGCCGGTCGTCGCGCGCCAGGGCCAACGGATCGCGACGATGGTCGACCACGGCCGTCGAATCGTCGTCGACGACGCCGGCCACCTCGTCAATCAGGACCGGCCCGCGGCGTTCAACGACGAGAGTGAGACGTTCCTCGCGGCTCTCGATCTTCCGACCGAATCGGAGCCGACCAGGGCGTGATCGGCGACACAGATTCCGTCCCACGAGAGAACCACCACAACAGCGCCCTGGCCAGGTTCCAGGGATAACGATCTGCTCTCCTCAGACCTCGAGTGAGCGACGTCCGACGCAGAACACATCGAATCATCTGGACGTGTCGGGTGCTACCGAACTGGTTCGGGTCGAACTCCCGTGTTCGATCGACGATATCCCCGTGGTTGACGTCAGCCGGCGATAGAAGCCCTACTCCTGGGTAATCCCCACGATTACCTGTAACTCACCTTGATCTTATTACGCCCTAATGATGATTTTATTTCATGTCGGGAAACGGGAGGAGCTGTGACGAACCGATCGAGAGAAGTGAGGCAGAACGCGGCCAGCGACACAACGTGGTTCCGAGAGTGAACCGTCGCCGTATGCTTGCGGGGCTTGCGGGAACGGGTCTCGCCGGGTTCGCTGGCTGTTCCGAACTGACGGAGTTGACCGAACATACGTTCGAGGCCGATCCGGTGGCCGTGCCGCCGGACGGCCTCGAGCGGTTCGGCTTAGAACAGATCGAGGACGACGAGATCGTCGTCGAGGAAGAGCGGACAGTCGGCGGCGAAGACGTCCGCGCGGAGATGACGAGCCACGTCGTCGGATACGAGACGACAGGGGAGACCGGAGGTGAGGCCCAGCTCCGGACGACGCGGGACGTCGCAGCCGAAGAGGTGCTGGTGATGATCCCGGGCGAAGAGTTGGCGGGAACGAACCCCGACGACGCCATCGACGAGACACTCGACGTCGGCCGGTTGATGGTCCCCGGCGACCTGTTGGTCGAAGACGGTGAGTTCGACCCCGAATCGATTCCAGGAGGTTTTGGTTTGGGTTTTCAGGAGGAAGGGGAACATGCAGGAGTCGTCTTCTTCCCCGAAGTCGATGGGGAGTACGATGAAGACGACCTCGGCGAACTTCGCTCCGCCATCGAGGACGACGTTATGCCGCCCCACGAAGGGATGCTCCTGCCCAAACGAGGGTTATTGGACGAGAACCTCGAGGCCGTCCCGCTCGAAGCCCTTGGGGACGCGCTCGAACGCGGCGTCCCCGAGGAACAGGTCGGGAGACTCGTCGGAAACGGTGTCGTTATGTACCCAGAGCCTGGGCATGCCGTCGACGAAGAGCCGGAACTCCTCGAACAGGGCGTGGTGATGTTCCCCGGCGATACCTGGTTCCCCGGCGATACCTGGTTCCCCGGCGATACCTGGTTCCCCGGCGACACCTGGTTCCCCGGCGACACCTGGTTCCCTGGTGACTCCTGGTTCCCTGGTGACTCCTGGTTCCCCGACGAGGACGCAGCGTTTGTCGAGGGCACCGGCGGGCTCGAGGACCATCACGAGATCGAGGTCGGTCGGCTCGAGCTTCTGGAAGCCGGCAGCGTTCTGATTCCGGCTGGCTCCTACGAGGTAGGTGGAGACGACCAGGTAGGAGGGGCAATTTGGACGACGCGGAACGTCGGGGGCGAGGAAATACTGGTGACGATCCCGGGCGAAGAGTTGGCGGGAACGAACCCCGACGACGCCATCGACGAGGTGCTCGACGTCGGTCGGCTGATGCTCCCTGGCGATGCGTTGCTCGGTGAAGACGGAACGCTGGAGACTGGTGAGTATCCGGCCTCGGAGCTCACTCCGACAGCGACAGACGTCTTTTTCCCGGGTGATAATTGGGACGAGCTGGATCTCGGTGAACTTCACCACGCCGTCCACGACGATGTCCAACCCTTCGCGTCGGCGACGGACCTCCCCACGGAGGGAATCGTCGACGAGGACTTCGAGGCCGTTTCGTTGGAGGCCCTCAAGGTGGCGCTCGAACGCGGCGTCTCCGAGGACCACGTCGGCCGACTCCTCGAGAACAGTGGGTTGATGCCCCCACAGGATTGGGAAGACCCACAGCCGGAACTCCTCGAACAGGGAGTGGTAATGGTCTCGGGCTACAGGTACGTTCCATCCGGCTGGAGCGATTGGTACCCGTCCGGCTGGAGTGACTGGTACCCGTCCGGCTGGAGCGACTGGTACCCGTCCGGCTGGAGTGACTGGGCCGAGTTCGTTACAACCGACGCGGCGTTCGTCGAGGGCACCGGTGGGCTCGAAGAACTCCACGACACCGATGACGGGCGGCTAGAACTGCTCGAACAGGGTGGCTTCTTCCTGCCCGAGGGGAGTTGGGAAGAAGTCGAGACGGCCACCGCTTCGCAGTGGCCGTTGTGGGATCCCACCGGTGTCGGCGCGCTGTCGACCCCGAAGGCGGAGGTGATGGGCCAGACGCTCAATCCGGTCGCGGACTCGTCGCCGGCGGAACTGCTCACCGACGAGGAGACGCGATCGTTCGTCGGCCGACTCGGCCTCGACGGCGTCGAAGACGGCTGGGTCGAGGGTCCCGAGCACGTGAACTCGGAGACTGGGCGGCTTCTCGGCGAGGATACTCCCGTCGAGACGTTCGTCGGTCTAACCGGCTCCCGCGAGGACCCCGAATTCGCGATCGTTCACGTCGGCCGACTCGAAACCGGCGACGACGTCGTCTTCGCGGCCGTTAGTTCGACCACAGAAGTCGACCAGGTCGGCCGAGTGTTCGTCGGCGACGACGGCTACGTGACCGAAGATGATCTCGAGGCCGGTATCGAGACAAGCCTCGAACTATTCGGAACGGTCGAACGCGAGTGAGCGGGCTCCAACGGTCCGAGTTGCTGGACCGAATCACCGGACCGGCTGCTCGAGCAGTCGATCGCCGCTTTCGGCACAGACGACCGAGACGACCTCGTAGCTCGAGCAACAGGACTCGCGGGTCTCCGTGGCAAACTCGACCGGCCCGCCGTCCGGACACTCCTCGAGAAAGATTCGGACGCCTGCGACGAGTTCGCTGCGGGTGGTCGGCTGGAGTTCACGCCAGTAGGGAATCCGATCCGCGATCGGGCCGGATGCGGCGGTGTCCAACCGGAGCGCCGTCGGCGAGGGCCACTGACCGATCCGCCGTCCCTCACGTTCGACGACGACGGCGTCGTCGTAGCGATCGACCACGACGTCCTCCGACTCGATCCCCAGTCGATCGAGCAGTTCCGTCGGATCCGGGTCCTCGTCGACCGCCTCGAGTTCGGCCCGCCACTCCCGGTCGAACGCCGCGGTCAGACAGAGGTCGTCGACCTCCGCACAGGGTTCGAGAGCGCCCGCCTCGAGCAACGTTTCCTCGGGATCGATTTCGTCGGGCACCGCGACGTTCTCGAGCGGGTCCTTGCCGAACCACGACAGCATTCGCCGCGGCAGATATCGTTTGGTCAGCGTCGGCGTTCCCGGTACGAGATAGCCCCGAAGCCAGATGAGACACGACGAGAGACCGAGAACCAACGCACCCGCGAGAACGCCCACAGCGGCTGTCCACGTCCAGGCCAGCACCGTCCCGATCAGCGCGCTCACACCGAGGGCGATCAGCACGTTCACGATAGTGCAGGGGCCGCATCGATTTTCGCCGGTATACTCCGGATTTCGAAGCGAACGAACGACTGCCATATTGTGTCCCTCGACCTCAGTGCACGAATCGGTTTCCCTCCCGGATCCACCTCGCGATGGGGAAACGACGTGGACCGATCACACGAAGTGAAATCGAAACTGCTCGGACCATCTCCGACCGGCAACGATCGTCGTCCGCTCGCGTCGGTTCACTCTCGCTCCGGTCTCACGCCACCAACTACAGGAATAGAACGCGCGGGTGAGAGACAGACCGTTCGATGCGGCGAGGACACCACCGTCCGTTCAGCGCGACAAACCGTCGATACTTAGGTATCGTCTCACGAACGGATCAGGTATGACCAGCGCTGACGACGCCGACGGAACCGACGAGCGGGTCGACGGGGCCGAGGATTCGGTCGGCGACGAACCGGAGCGCGAAGCTGAGAGCGACCACGACCGCCCCGAACCGCCGGAACCTGACGATCGATCCGAGGAGTCGGAATCGGAACCGGACGCCGAGCCGGATCCCCCCTCCGACGACGAGTCCGCGGGGGACGGTACCGGATCCGCCTCGAGTGACGTCGACTCCGATGTGCGCGATACTGAATCCGACCGGATCGAAGACGAATCGGCCGAAAGCTCCGACGAGCGTGACGGAGCGTCCGGCTACTCCACTGCGCGTACCCCTCCCTCGGACGATCGGTACGTTCGAAAGGACTGCGTGTTGATCACCGGCTGTTCCTCGGGCATCGGCCGGGCGAGCGCCCGTGCCTTCCTCGCGGAGGAGTGGCAAGTGATCGCGACCGCCCGGAACGTCACGGACATCGAGGAGCTCGATGAGGCAGGGTGTACGACACTCGAACTGGACGTCACCGATCATGATCAGGTGCTCGACGTCGTCGAACGGACCGTCGAAATCGGCGGCGCGATCGACTGTCTCGTCAACAACGCCGGCTACGCCCAGATGGGGCCGATCGAGGACGTCCCGATGGCCGACCTCCATCGCCAGTTCGACGTCAACGTCTACGGACCCCACCGACTCACTCGGGCGGCGCTTCCGCACATGCGCGCCCAGGGTGAGGGGCGGATCGTCAACGTCTCGAGTGTCACCGGACGCGTTTCGTTTCCGGGATCGGGCGCGTACTCGGGGTCAAAACACGCACTCGAGGCGATGAGCGACTCGCTGCGGGCGGAAGTCGAGGAGTTCGGCATCGACGTCGTCGTAATCGAGCCGGGTCCGGTGGAAACGAACTTCTCGGACCGGGTCGACGACGAACTCCCCGAGGCCGGCCGGACGCCGGCCTACGAGTCGCTGTACGAACTGTACGACGATATGCAGCTAATCGGCGGGGGAAGCGGCGGTCCGTTCGCCTCCCAGCCGGAGGACGTCGCAGCAGCGATCCTCGAGGCCGGCACCCACCCCGAACCGCCGGCGCGATACCCCGTCGGCCCGCTCGGCCAGTTCGGCGTCTACGCCCGATATCTCCCGGACAGCCTGCGCGATGCCGGATACGCGTTGCTCCGCAAGCTGAGTTGACTCGTTCAGGTGAGTTCCTCGGAATCGTCGTTACGAGTTCGCTGGCTGATCGAACGGGCGCGTTCGACGCCGAACTGGTCCGATTCCGGAACAGCTCGGGTCCACGGTCACGTCAGTGTGGGAAAGTATTTGTTCTCGACGGCGATATCTTCGCTCATGTCGGAGTCGACACCGGGCGTCGTCGAACTCGCCGACGACGTTTCCGCACTACTCTACGGCATCGCGGGCTGGCTCTCGATCGGATTCGGGCTCCTGCTCGCCGGTAGTGCCGTCCTGAACCTGACACTTGGCGGACTTGCCCTCTCGGGCGCGTCGGCCGTATTCGCGGCGATGATGCTAATCGTCGCTTTCGTCTTCGTCGCCCTCGGTGCGTTCGTCAATCCGCGGATGCGTCGTCGGCTAAACCGTCGTCACGCGCCAACGACGTTCGGGCGAGTCCACAGTGTCGATCAGCGGGTCGTCCGCGCGAACGAGGAGTGTCCCGAACGGTGTGTCTCCTGTGGCTGTCGGATCGAGGAGGGGCTCGTCAGGCGGTACCGCGAGGAGTTCGCGCTCGCCGGCGTTCCCGTCTACACGACCGACGTTGGCTACAACCACTACTGTCTCGAGTGTGCAATCGAGGAGTTCCTCGGAGAGCGTGTCGAAAGCGAGACGCGGACCGAATCGGTCGAAATCACCGATCGCCACGACCCGACATCCGCTCGAGATCGATCCGTCGAACGCGAGTGAGCGGTCGTTCCAGTCGCCTCGGGCGTTTTACGCGTTTGATCTCGGTCAGTAGCCCGGTCCCAGGTGTCGGTAACCGTATGATCGCTCGAGAGGAACCCGCACGCGACCTCGTAAGGATGTCTCTCGAGGGGATGCGGTACGAAGGGGGACGGATTTGAACTACAGTCGCAGTGAAGCTGCTCCCTGGTTCAAACTGCCGACCATTTTGGCGACACGGACTCGTCGCTACGCTCCTCGCCGTTGTATCGCTAAAAATGGGTTGGGGCAGATTTGAACTGCCGGCCTCCTCCATGTCAAGGAGGTGTCATAACCAGACTAGACCACCAACCCGCCTGGTTTGTCCCGTGGCGTCTGCGCCACGTCATCTGCAACTGTTCGTTGCCCGCCACCATAATTGAAGGTTTCGAATCGGGATCCGTACGCGAGCGTTCACCACGGCCCACTCGGTCCGATACGTTTAAATTGGTGTACTGATTCGATCATTATAGGACAACTACGTACATTGGTGTTCACAATGAAGGAGTACGTTCGCCGGGTGACCGACGGCACAGATCTCACACAGTCGGAGGCTCGAGCCGCGTCGTCTGCGGTCTTCGAGGAGTCGACGGAGGCCCAGATCGGCGCGCTACTCGCCGGATTGCGCGCGAAGGGCGAAACCGAAGCCGAAATCGCCGGCTTCGCCGAGGGGATGCGCGAGGCGGCCCGAACGATCTCACCGAACCGAAGTCCGCTGGTCGACACCTGTGGCACGGGCGGTGACGACTACGATACGATCAACGTCTCGACGACCAGCGCGATCGTCGCTGCGGGTGCCGGCGTTCCGGTCGCGAAACACGGCAACTACTCGGTCTCCTCGTCCTCCGGGAGCGCGGACGTCCTGGAGTCAGTCGGCGTGAACGTCGAGGCCGAACCGGCGGCCGTCGAGCGTGCGATCGAACGGACGGGAATCGGGTTCATGCTTGCGCCGGTGTTTCACCCGGCGATGAAAGCCGTCATCGACCCCCGCAGGGAACTCGGTGTGCGGACGATCTTCAACGTCCTGGGTCCGCTTACCAACCCCGCCGGTGCCGACGCCCAACTTGTCGGCGTCTACGATCCGGAACTCGTCCCCGTTCTCGCGGACGCGCTCGCGCGAATGGATGTCGATCGTGCCCTGGTCGTCCACGGCTCGGGCACCGACGAAATCGCGATCCACGACGAGACGGTGGCCGCCGAGGTCGACGGCGAGGGTGTCGAGCAATACTCGCTCGAGCCGAGCGATCTCGGCCTCGAGCGCCACGACATCTCGGCGATCGCGGGCGGTTCCTCCGAGGCCAACGCCGAGGATCTCCGCGGGATCGTCGAGGGCGAGGTCACCGGTGCGAAGCGGGACGTCATCCTCGCGAACGCAGGCGCAGCGATCTACCTCGCGGGTGAAGCCACGTCGCTCGAGGACGGTGCCGAAGCCGCACGCACGGCGATCGAATCCGGCGACGCCGCGGCGAACCTCGAGAAGCTACGAGGGGAAACACCGGAAATCGAGGGCCAATGACCCGTGTGAAGATCTGCGGGCTGACGACCGAGAGCGACCTCGAGTTGGTCGTCGGGGCCGGTGTAGACGCCGTAGGAATCATCGTCGACGTTCCGGTCGAAACGCCCCGGGAGGTATCGGTCGATCGCGCGGCCGAATTGGCCGATGCCGTCCCCCCGTTCGCAGCGAGCGTTCTGGTGACGATGCCCGACACCGTCGATCGAACGGTACACGTCGCCGACGCGGTCGAACCGGACGTCCTCCAACTCCACGGCGAGTTCGGGGTCGACGAACTCGCCGACATCCGCGAACGAACCGGCCGCAGTCTCGTCCTCGCCGTCGACGCCGACGAGGCGTCGAACGCGGGGCGGTACGACGGAACCGTCGACGCCTTCCTGGTCGACACGCCGGCCGAAGACGGCGGAGGCGGAACCGGTCGCACCCACGACTGGGGGCGGACGAAATCGGTGGCCGCGAATCTCGAGTCACCCGTAATCCTCGCCGGTGGGCTCACGCCCGAGAACGTCGACGCGGCCGTCGACGCCGTCGATCCGTTCGCCGTCGACGTCGCCAGCGGCGTCGAAGCCGAAGGGGGAATCAAAGACGGCGACGCCGTTCGGTCGTTCGTCGAACACGCGAAACACAGCTACGGGACGGAGGCAAGTCCACAACCATGACCGGCACCGACTCGAATCGGTCCGATGCGACGTCGACGGCGACGTTCGACGTCGACCGGGAGACGTTTCACGTACTCGCTGGCGATCACGACGATCGGCCGACGGTCGTCCGAGTCGCCGCGACGCTCGACCTCGAGACGTCGCCTCTCACCGCGTACGCGACCCTCACCGGACGCACCGAGACGACCGATCGCGACCGAACGCCGTACGCCTTCCTCCTCGAGAGCGCAGAAAAGACCGCCTCGAGTGACCCCGACGGCGCGTTTCGTCCGACCGCGGTGGGTGCCGAGCGCCACGCACGCTACTCCTACGTCGGCTACGACCCGGACGCCGTCGTGACCGTCGGACCGGGAGAGACCACGGTCGAGGCGCTTGCTTCCGATACTCCACTGGACCTGATCGATACCGACGTCGACGGTGACGCAGTCGACGCGCTTCGGGGAGCGATGCCGGACGTTCGGCTGGTGAACTTCCCCGACCACGATCGACAACACCTCGAGGGAGGACTGGTCGGCTTCCTCTCCTACGACGCCGTCTACGACCTCTGGCTCGAGGAGGTCGGCCTGGAACGGCCTGAATCTCGGTTTCCGGACGCGCAGTTCGTCCTGACGACCAAGACGCTCGCGTTCGACGAGCGCGACGGAACGGTGTCCCTCGTCTGTACGCCGGTCCTCACGGCGGACGACGACCCCGACGCGACGTACGATCGCCTGCTCGCGGAACTCGAGACGGTCGTGGAGACGCTTCGAGATGCCGAACCGCCGGAGACCAACGGGTTCGTCCGAGAGAGCGAGATCGCCGGTCCCGCCGGCGACTACGAGGAGAACGTCCGCCGGGCGAAAGAGCACGTCCTCGACGGCGACATCTACCAGGGAGTGATCTCCCGGCGACGGGAACTGTACGGCGACGTCGATCCGATCGGATTCTACGAGGCGATGCGCGAGGTAAACCCCTCGCCATACATGTATCTGCTCGACCACGACGATCTCACCGTCGTCGGAGCGAGCCCGGAGACGCTGATCTCCGTGCGCGGACGCGAGGTCATGTCGAACCCGATCGCGGGCACCTGCGATCGCGGCTCGAGCCCGGTCGAGGATCGTCGTCTCGCGGGCGAGATGCTCGCCGACGGGAAGGAACGCGCCGAACACACGATGCTGGTCGACCTCGCGCGAAACGACGTCCGCCGCGTGGCGGAGGCAGGGACGGTTCGCGTCGAAGAATTCATGAACGTCCTCAAGTACAGCCACGTCCAGCACATCGAGTCGACCGTGACCGGCGAACTCGCCGCCGATGCGGACGCCTTCGATGCGACGCGAGCGTCGTTTCCCGCGGGAACGCTTTCAGGCGCGCCGAAGGTTCGGGCGATGGAGATCATCGACGACCTCGAATCCG
This sequence comes from Natrialba sp. INN-245, assembly GCF_009807105.1. Classification (NCBI taxonomy): domain Archaea; kingdom Methanobacteriati; phylum Methanobacteriota; class Halobacteria; order Halobacteriales; family Natrialbaceae; genus Natrialba; species Natrialba sp. INN-245. The sequence goes on from NZ_WUBV01000017.1 coordinate 485,260, forward strand.
AACCTCGCGGGCTCTACGGCGGCGGCGTCGGCTACTACTCCTGGACCGGGGACGCCGACTTCGCGATCGTGATCCGGACGGCGACGGTCGAAGACGACGGAGATCGCGACCGTATCACCGTCCGCGCCGGCGCAGGACTCGTCGCCGATAGCGATCCCAGAGCCGAGTACGAGGAGACCGAAAAGAAGATGGGTGGCGTGCTCGCAGCGCTCGAGCGGATCGAAGTATCAGCCGACGAGTCGGAATCGACAGGGAACGATCTCGAGACGCCGGAGGTGAGTCGATGAGCGTGCAAGGGAACGAGGGCGGTCCCGAGGCGGTCGACGAGCGGACGATCCTGTTCGTCGACAACTACGACTCGTTTACGTACAATCTGGTCGAGTACGTCAGCCAGCAGCCCGGCACTGACACCGAGGTCCTGAAGAACACCGCCACACTCGAGGACGTGTACGCGGTCGATCCCGACGCGATCATCGTCAGTCCGGGCCCGGGCCATCCGAAGAACGACCGCGACGTCGGCGTCACGATGGACGTCGTCCGGGAGCTCAGCCCCGACGTGCCGACTCTCGGCGTCTGTCTCGGCCTCGAGGCAGCCGTCTACGCCTACGGCGGCTCGATCGGTCGCGCCCCGGAACCGGTCCACGGGAAGGCGTCGGCCGTCGAGCACGACGGAAGTGGCGTGTTTCAGGGGATAGAACAAGGCTTTCGCGCCGGACGCTACCACTCCCTGGTCGCCACCGAGGTGCCGGACTGTCTCGAGGTAGTCGCCACGGCAGAACACGGCACGGAACCCGGTTGTGCCGACTCCGCGGCGGAGCCACAGACCGATGGCGAGATGCTCGTCATGGGCGTCCGACACCGCGAGTACCCCCTCGAGGCGGTTCAGTTCCACCCGGAGAGCGTGCTGACAGCGGTTGGCCACGACGTGATCGAGAACTTCCTCGAGTCACTCGAGGACGCGTAAGTCGGCAGCACCGGACGGCCCAGTGATCGAACACCACGTACTGGTTACACTTGACGAGTACTGACCAGTCTCGGACGACGTACGCCGCCGCTATGGAATGCACCGGTAGAAGACGGTGAATTGTTCAAGGAGTGACTCGTACGGTTTACTGTCCGTCAGTACCGCCGCGCCCGGGACCGTTCTCCGGGCGCGCCGGGACACAAGGACAGCAATCCGTTTCGAGCAGCCTCACCGATCGCCGACTCGGACGGACGAGAGCGGGGTCACGGCCGGATCAGCCAAGAGGGAGCAACTCGAGCGTTCCAGTCGCGTACAGCGCCGCGAGGACGACTACGGCGACGATTCCGACGCGAATCGCCAGTTTGATCGCGATCCGAATCGCGATGATGGCGACCGCGATGGCGGCGAGTACTGCCAGGACGAGGAGGATTGCCGTCCCGGACGTCAGTGCTTCGATCATACTTCGTCCCCGTAGCGAAGGGACGTAATCTTTCTGGAAACCGTGACTGAATCGGATGTTGATCGATTTGTGGGAGTACTAGCGTAGTAGAGCGAAGATCGAATATTATTGTCACATGTCAAAATTTTTCGCCATCGTTGCAAAATCCCCTACGAATTGATCGACAGGAAAATAGATCAACAGTCTTTATCACTACCAGATAAATACCTTCCAGAGGTTGATAAATTCATAGAGGGATCTTACGGAAATAGTAAGGACGGATTTAAGTCAAAGGACCGATTAGGTACAGTTACTACTTGATAGAGCCATCTCTAGATACAATCTCTATTGTACTATTACAAGTCCAGCAGTGTAGAACACCATGTTTTATGACCACTCACGGATACCGAACCTTCGTCACGAATGATCAGAGTCAGGACTCGGGCCCACGCCAGAATCGGCCCAGGGCGACGGGACAGCGACGAGGTGACGCGCGCATGAGCGAGCACGAACTCTCCGCGGCGGATCTCACCCTCCCCATCAAGCGCACCGACGGCGACACGCTCGAGGAGCGCTTGACCGGCAACGCCTATCACAACATCCTCCCTGCACGATACCTTCGCAAGGACGCCAACGGCGACCTTATCGAAGAGCAGGAGGACCTCTTCGACCGCGTCGGCAAGAACATCGCGCTCGCCGAAGCCGTCTTCGAAGCGCGCAAACGCGATGTCGAGATCACGGTCACGCCGGATCAGCTCAAGCCCGACCACCCGCGGCGAGACGAACTCGCCGAAGAGGTGTTTGGCGCGGGCACCACCGCGGAAGACAGCGAGGGGTCGGAGACCCCTCGAGCAGACGGCGAAGCCGTCGACGATGCTGAGACGACGCTTTCTATCTACAACGTCAACAAGTTCGCCTACGACACCGTCGTCCCCGAACTTCCCGACGAGATCCGCGACCACGTCGAGTCGGTTGGCGACGAGTTCCAGCGCATGATGGAGAATCTCGATTTCATGCCGAACTCGCCGACCCTGATGAACGCGGGCGACGAACTCCAGCAGCTCTCGGCGTGTTTCGTCGACTCTCCCGACGACGACATCGACGATATCCACCAGACCGCAAAGGAGGCCGCACAGGTCTTCCAGAGCGGCGGCGGCATGGGCTATGCCTTCTGGCGACTGCGCCCCTACGGCGACGCGGTCGGGAGCACCGGCGGCATCGCCTCCGGCCCGATCACGTTCATGCGCACGTACGACCAGATGTGCGAGACGATCGCCCAGGGCGGCGCTCGCCGCGGCGCACAGATGGGCGTCATGCGCGTCTCCCACCCTGACGTCATCCAGTTCATCCACGCCAAGAACAAGGATGTCTCGCTGGCCGAGACGCTTCGCCTGAACGACCCCGACGACTACACGCACACCTCCTTCCAGGACGCGCTCGAGGAGGCCCGCGAACTCATCGACGACGAGGGCCGCGTCCCGAAACACCTGCGCAACGCCGTCGAGGGCCACCTCTCGAATTTCAACATCTCCGTCGGCATCACCGACGACTTCATGGGGGCCCTCAAAGCGGGCGAGGAGTTCACCTTCACGAACCCGCGCACGGAAGAGCCACACATCGCCACCGAGGAGACCAAGGAACTCTACGACATGTTCGGCCTCGGCGAGTACGTCGAGGTCGGCGAAGAGCTGTCGATCCCGGCCGAGGAACTCTGGGACGACATCGTCGAGGGCGCCCACGAAAACGGCGAACCCGGCGTGATCTATCTCGAGCGGGTCAACAAAGAACACTCGTTCGATATTGATAAGCATCCTGAACATAGAATATTAGCGACAAATCCCTGTGGCGAACAGCCGTTGGAGGAGTACGAGGCCTGTAACCTCGGGCACATCAATCTCTCGACGCTCGCGGATCTCGAGGCGCCCGACTGGCGCGTCTGGTACGACGAGCACGGCGACGAGTACGACGACCTCGAGGACGCGGTTGATGCCTTCCTCGGGGAGGCCGTCGACTTCGAGGAGTTCGACCACCGCATCGAGATGGGGACGCGATTCCTCGAGAACGTCGTCACCATGTCGGACTTCCCGGTCGAGAAGATCGAGCAGAAGGTCCGGGAGATGCGCAAGATCGGTCTGGGTATCATGGGCCTGGCGCAGCTGTACATCCAGCTGGGCATGGAGTACGGCAGCGAGGCCTCCAACGAGGTCGCCCGCCAGCTGATGACCCACATCAACCACACCTCGAAGTGGACCTCTCACGAACTCGCCGAAGAGCGAGGCAGCTTCGAGGAGTGGGACAAGTCGAAGTACGCGAACCCGACCGAGTACCGCGAGTGGTTCGAACACCAGACCGGCGAAGACGCCGACGAGTGGGCGGACGGATTCCCGATCCGCAACCACAACACGACGACTATCGCGCCCACGGGCACCACGAGCATGGTCGGCAACACCACCGGCGGCTGTGAGCCGATCTACAACGTCGCCTACTACAAGAACGTCTCCGACGACGTCCAGGGCGACGAGATGTTAGTCGAGTTCGACGACTACTTCCTGCGCGTCTTAGAGGACAACGACATCGACGTCGACGCGGTCAAAGAGGAGGCCCAGGAGCAGATGGCGACCAACCAGTTCAACGGCGTCGAGGGGCTCTCGACGGTCCCAGACGCCATCGGTGAACTGTTCGTCACGACCGGCGACCTCTCGGCGAAAGAACACGCCGGCATTCAGGTCGCCTGTCAGGAAGGCGTCGACTCCGCGATCTCGAAGACCGTCAACGCGCCAAACGACTCCACGCTCACGGACGCCAAGGACGTCTTCGAGTACATCTACGAACACGGCGGCAAGGGCGTCACCTACTACCGCGACGGAACCCGCTCGAAGCAGGTACTGACGACCCGCGCCGACAACGCCGACTTCGCCGACGAGACCGAGGCCGCAGAGGCACTCGTCGAGCAGATCGACGAAATCTTCGGCGGCTTGGAGCAGTTCCTCGAGAGCGAGGAGGTACGAGACGTCCTCTCGGAGGATTTCGAGCCGGTCGTCGGCGGGGAGGACAGCCGGGAGAAACCCGTCCAGGTTGACTTCACAGAAAAGCGCGAGCGACCCGACGCCCTGCAGGGTGTCAGCCAGCGCATCGACACCGGCTACGGCAAGGTCTACGTGACGATCAACGAGGACCCCGAGACCGGCCAACCGTTCGAACTGTTCGCGAACATCGGCCACTCCGGCGGCTTCACGAACTCCTTTACCGAGGCGTTGGCGAAGGTCATCTCGACGTCGCTTCGTTCCGGCGTCGATCCCGAAGAGATCGTCGACGAACTCTGTGGCACCCGCAGCCCGAAAGTCGCCTGGGACAAAGGCGAGCAGATCCAGTCCATCCCGGACGCTATCGGTACTGCAATGCGCCGGTATCTCGCCGACGAGATCGACAAGCCGTACCCGACCCAACAGACCTTAGAGGAGTCTGCAGACGCCGACGGACGCGCCGATCACAAAACCGACGGCGGTGCAGCAACCGCCTCGAGTGACGACGACACGACGCAGGATCTCATCGACGCCGGCGAATCCCCAGAGTGTCCCGACTGCGGTTCGATGTCGCTTTACTTCTCGGAGGGGTGTAAGACCTGCGAGTCCTGTGGCTGGTCGGAGTGCTGATCGACTGAACGCTCCGTTCTGTCTCCGTCTCTCGTTTTGCCCCGATCGTGTTGGGCCACCTCGATCGATCACCAACACTTAGCATACGCCAGCGATAATCGGATCGTATGGCAACCGATCGGATCGACGAAACCGACGCCTGCTCGAGCGAACCCGAGCGTAGCGGTTCCACTGATCGATCGTCAGGTCCAACCTGCCCGTCCTGCGAAATGTTGATGTACAAGCGCCACTGCAAGTACGTCTGCCCCCAACACGGAGTCGTCATCGACTGTAGCGATCCGTTTCTGTGAGACGGGTCGCTACGAGTCGGTACCGATCGATCGCCCGCCGTTGTACGATCGACCGGCAATCATATGGGTTGCTGTCCGTCAGTACCGCCGCGTCCGGGACCCGTTCTCCGGGAGCGGCGAGACACAGGGACAGCAATCCGTATCAGTCATCCCAGACCGTACGAGGAGTTCGATCGGCGTCGTCACCCGTCGGCCGATGGCGTCGACGGCCGCGAATCGATCCGCGAGCGGACCGCGTGGTACGCTGGGCCTGCAAGGAGGAGGGCAGCGGCGAGGCCACAGGCGACCGTCAGTGCGAGTCCAAGTTCGCCGAGTCCGTCCATCGTGATCGTCGCGGCCGACGCGCCGACGACGACCGCGGCAACCGTCCACGGCAGTTCGCCGATTACCGTCCCGACGAGGAGGTGGCGCATTCGAACGCCGCTTGCCGCCGCCGCACACGTCGAAACGTCCGACGGGATCGGCGCCAGCCGAGAGGCCACGACGCCCCGGATCGGGCCAGCCGTCCGATAGTAGCGCGTGATCGCCCCACCGACTCGTTCGAGCGACCCCCACCGAGCGGGACCCATCGGCGTTTCGCGGTCGAGATCACACTCTCTCTTGGGGGCGACCCAACACGCCGCGACGAAGACCGGGGTTACCGTCACGACGACGCCAGCCAGCGCGATCGGAACGCCGAGTACGATACCGTAGCCGTAGCCGACGACGACCGCGAGAGGCGTCGTCGGCCAGGCGAACAACGGTCTGACGAGATAGAGCCCCGCAACGACGAGGCCGAACAAAATCGGGTTCGCCGCGACCGACTCGAGAGAAGAAAGCGCCGCCGCGGGCGACACGAGCAGACCCGCTGCGACGATCGCGCTCACTGCGACCGCTCCGACAACCGCGCGCGTCGACGCCGACGGAATCGACATCGGCCGGAGTTTCGCCTCGAGTACCGAAGCTTTTGTGTCTCGCGTCGCCGGCGTCGGCCGTCGACACAACGTTTAACCGCTCCGGCCCGACACCACCTATCGATGGCCGGAGACGGAAGCGACACCGGGGACGACCGCGATCACCTCGACGATCGGGTGGGCCTCGGATTGGCGCTTCTGGAGCGACTCGAACACGAATCGCTTCCACTTCCCGACGTCGTCGACCGGATCGAGACGGTCACCACGGATCCCGCAGTTACCCGAACGATCCTCGACGAGGCGGAGCTCCGCGGGATCATCGACCGCGAGGACGGGATTGTTCGACCGAAGAGCCGTCAGTACGTCCGGTTCGGGCAAGACGTTGTTACGAAAGAGGGGGAGTTTACCTGCCGACGCTGTGGCTCGAGTCTGTCGACGGGCCACTTCATCGACCTCGAGGCGGGCGAACTCGGCCCGTTCGGGTCGTCGTGTATTCGGAAAGTAACGGGACGGGAGTGAGAATCGGACGACGAGCGAGCGGCTACCGACCGCGGCGGAGTTCGGAGATCAGTTGGTCGATCGTCTCCTGTTGGGCCTCGATGAGTTCGTTCTGACGGTCGATCGCCGCCTCGAGATTCTCGAGACGCTCGAGGACCTCCGGGTCGGGCCCGTCGGTCGCGGGGCGTTCGATCGTCTGCTGGGCCCCACTCTCGCCGGAGCCGGCGGAATCTCCGAAGACGTTTCCGGTCTCGACGGTCGCCGTTCGTTGGTGACTGCCGGCGTCGCCGGACGCAGGCTCCTCACGGGTTCGTGCGGGTTCAGACTCGCCTCGACTCCCGTCGTCACGGTGGTGGCCCGTGTGAGTATCGGCGTTCAGATCGGCCGTCTCCGCCGGCGGTTCCTCCGCTGGCTCGATATCGCGGTCGTCGGGCTCGGGTGGGTTCGCATCGAGCGGGTCGACGCCATCACCGAAGTCCATCGAGGCATCCCCTCGCTCGGCCCCGTCCGCTTCGTCACCGACCCGTTCGTTTAGTTCCTCAAGCGAGGAGACGTCGTGGTAGTCGAACAGCGCCCGTTTGAGCCGTTCCCGAAGATCGTTCGCCTCCTCGTTGGGCGCTTTGATCCGCTGGGGCCGACCGTCGACGACGAGGACGATCTGTGTAGCCACGCTCCCGTCCTCGAACGAGAGGTTGCTTACATCGTCGAACTGATACTCCTCGTAATCTTCGTCCCAGACAGCACCGCCGATGTGTTTGACGAGTCGATCGCTCGTGATGATGATCGTCAGTTCGCTAAACCGGTACGTCTGAACGACCGTTTCGCCGGGTTCCGTGATCCCGTTTCCGTTTAGTACGCCCGCGAGAACGGGATGGAGTGCGGAGTCGGTCTTGCTCGCCGGAACGGAAAATTCGCGACTCCCCTCGAGTGGGTACTCGAGGCTGAACTTGGTCTTTCGCCGACCTTCGGATAGCGTCAGGCGATCCGCGTCGTGTGGAAAATCGTCGACCGACTCGTCGCTCAGCAGTCCTTCGGCGCGATAGACGAGCGTACGCGTTGGCGTGATGAAAAGTGTATCCTCGCCGCCGAGAGAAACTTCCGCTGCAATCTCCTCGTCGTCGAGAGTAGACTGGACGATTCCGGGAACGCTCATATCGCGGTAGTTCGTAAGGGCATGTGATAAATCCGTGGGTCCCCGTTACACGGCCGCGTCGAATGAGAAGCTTAAAGAAACGGACCGCACTACGAGAGAACGAGCCCGGGTGGCTTAGCTGGACATAGCGCCGCACTCATAGGGTTCAGAGATTCGGTGCGGTTTCGCCTTGGAAGCCTCCGTGTCCCTCGAGGACTCTGCCGAGCCTCGGACCTGGGACATGCGGAGATCGAGGGTTCGGAGCCCTCCCCGGGCATTTTCCGATGGAGTCACGGACGTGGTGGGTGACGACGACGTGACTCATACGGATTGCTGTAACACTGTACCGGCGAAACTGTGATCCGTCTGCGGTTTCGGCGGTAACGACGTACAGTAAACCGTCTCAGGAGCGGTGACACCGACGGGGACGAGTCGGTTGGACGTTGGAACGACGATGCGTTGTGGCAACGACTGTCGTCCGTTTCCCCGTCGGATTCCGGTACGCTACCGCCTCCGTATGGGTGTACGCGAGCGGTAAGACGGGGATAAAATCCTCGGAGAACCGGGTTCTCGACGAGATCCCCCTACCCCCGTCTATTCCACTCTTAGATCGGTCAGTACGTAAACCTGTTGGCCGGTGTACGGATCGCCAAAAGTCGGCGTTGGAAACCGATCTACGCTCGCTCGACTCGGATCTCGCCAGTTGCAGTGACTGTTACCAGACACTCGTTGTACTCGAACGCAACCGACCCCTCCGACCGCAGGCCGTTCGCCCGCGGCTCGAAGAGTCGCTCGAGTGCGTCCGCGTTGATCGCGTAGTGGAGCGGGTCGAGTTCGGTGGCGTTCGTGTTACAGAACGTCGCGACCGCGTCCGCGACGGAAACGCTGAGCGGTTCGTCGTCGAGTCGATCGTACTGTACGGAATAGTGGTCCCCCGTATGCGTAGACGGAGACTCCGAAGTTATCTCGTTCATTGGTATAACGTACCCCCAGTACGTGTAGTGGGTAGACGATACCACGTTCGAGGTACCCTGCAAAGAGCCTAATCGTTAACTGTGTAATGTCGAGTGTAGACCAGGGTTAAACAGTTAACCATCATCGGTCTGCAGCCCGTCCCCGAAGAGCGCTTCGAAGAGTTTGCGTTCGGTGGATCGGACGTGTTTGTGAAACGCCGGCGAGGAGATACCGATCGAGTCTGCGATCTCCTCACCAGTCGTCCGTCGTGGCCACTCGAAGAATCCGCTGTGATAGGCGGTCTGGACGACCTCCCGTTGTCGGTCCGTGAGTTGGCCGAGTAACGTGTTTCGACCAGTAGCGCCGAGCGTCGCGGTAATGCGTCCGGACTGTTCCCGACGCGCGGTCAGCGAGACGCAAATATTCTGGCGGTTGAGTGCCGAAACCATCTCGCGAACGTCGATGGTGGCCGGAAGATCGACGACCGCCACCGTCTCCGCCCCGTCGGCAACGAACTTCCGAATCGTTCCGCCGTGATCGGCGACGACCGATCCCAGCGACGGGTTCGAAAGCTCGAGTTGCAACAGGGTTTCGTCGTCGTTCGATGCGAGGACGGCTGCGTCCAGCACCCCTTCGATCTCATCGACTAGCGTCGCAGCCTCTCGGTCGAGTGACGCGTCGACCGAGACGAACACCATCGTCGCGTCGTCCCGAATCGTCGTCCCCTCGAGTTCGGTCCGAGCATTCAGTCGACTCGAGAGTCCTGAGAGGGGCGTTCCGTCGGCGACTTCGAGTTCGATCTCGGTGACATCGTCACCGAGGAGGGCGGTCTTGCGTTTGACCGCGTCGATCGTGTAGGCGATCGTTTCGGCCAGTTCCTCAAGCGTCGACCGAAGGAGTTCGTCGAAGGCAGTCGGTTCGTCCCCGTACAGCGACACCACTCCGTAGAGGAGCCCGTCGTAGACGAGCGGGACGGCGTACACCGACTGGTAGTTCTGGGAGAGTGCCTCTGCGCGCCAGCTACCGTCGTGAACCGAATCCGCGACGTTTTCGACGTACACGGTCCGTTCCGTTTGTGCGGCTCGACCTGCCGGCTCGGCAGCAGAGTCGTCGACCGTCGTCACCGTCGTCGCCTCGAGATAGCCGCGGTCACGGCCCGCGATCGATCGCGTCTCGAGGCGACTCCCGCTCGGGTCGGGCGTTCCGATCCAGACCATCGAGCACGCCTCGAGATCGGCGAGGCTGTCACAGAGTCCGCGTTCGATTTCCTCTCTGGAGTCGGCCATCAAGAGTAGTTGTTCGATTTCTTGACGAATGCGGTTCGTCTCGTTCAGCCGCTCTAGGTGCTCGTTCTGTCGTTTCAGCTCGTGCTCCCGATCGTGGAGCCGCTGGGTCTGACCGATCCGGTCGAAGGCGGTTTCGGCCGTCGTCGCGAACAGCTGTGCGAGTTCGACCGTGTCCCGATCGAATTTCCCCGGTGTCGTCGACGCGGCGACGAACACCCCGTGTTCGCCGAGCGGGATGTAGAGTCCGCTCCGAGCGTCCGTCGATTCGTCGTAGACCACCTCCGAGGTGCGAACGTCGTCGAACACGACAGGGAACCGTGAAACGAACGCGTTCCAGGTGATGCTATCTTCCTGGGGGCGAAGGGATGGTAACACGTCGAAAACGTCCTCGATTCCGGGCGAGTGAGCCGCCGGGACCAGTTCGTTACCCTGCTCGTCGAATCGGTACATCGCACCCTCGAGGTCGAGGACGTCAGACGCGACGTCGACGATGTACTCGCAGGCTGTCTGTTTCGAGTCGACCGACAGCAGGTGACCGGTCGCATCGTGTAGTGCGGACAACGCCTCCTGGGACTGGACCCGACCGGTGACGTCGACGGCGATGCCGATAACCCGATCGACGTCCCCATCGCTCGTTATCGGTCGACACCACGCGTCGAACACCCGGTCCCCGATTCGTCTGAGCGTGTCGACCCGGTGTCCGTCCAGAGCCGCGCGGAAATCGGCTCGAGCAGCCTGGTAGTCATCGAATACCGTAAAGATCGACTCCCCGACGAACTCGTCGGCGTCGACGTCGAGATGATCGAATATCCGTCCCTCGGCGAACGTGACCGTCCCGTTTCCGTCGAGGGCGAACACGCCGACGGGAGCGTTTTCGATCACCGCCTCGAGGCGTTCGGTTCGCTCGTCGAGCTCCCACTCGCGCTCGACGCGCTCGGTGACGTCCCGCCAGTAGATCGAGACACCGGACGGCGACGGATAGATCCGCGCGTCGATCCAGGTGTCGTACGGCTCGAGGTAGGTTTCGACCGACCGGGGTTCCTGTCGGTCCATCGCCTCGAGCGCCACGGACTCGAGTTCCGACCCGTCGAGAGCGGGGAAGACGGATCGGAAATCCCGACCGAGGAGCTCCTCGCGATCCAGGTCGATGTCCTGGATGGCACGGTCGTTGACGTAGGTGAATCGCCACTCCGAGTCGAGCGCACAGAACGCGTCGGTAATGCGGTCGAACGACTCGTCGAGTTCTCGCTCGACGTGGTGGTGTGCAGTCACGTCACGGATCGATCCGACGATTCCCCCCAGCGTCTCGTCGTCGAGGCGGTTAGTAAACGACGCCTCGTAGACCGAACAGCCGTCGACACCGACGGATCGGTACTCGACGGTCGCGCTCGAGCCAGGGCCACGGTGTCGAAGCGACTCGAGCGCCGCCGAAGCCGAGTCCCTGTCGTCCGGGTGAACCGTCTCGACCATCCGACGCCCGGTCGGATCGTCACAGGTCGGACCGCGCCGATCAACGGGCGGAACGAACGTGGCAATTCGGTTCTCGTCGTCGAGGACGACGAGGGTATCCCGGCTCTCCTCGAGGAGTTTCCGGTGCAACTCCGTTCGTTCCGGGAACTCGCGCATCGACGAGCAGTCGATCGCCCGACGAATCCGATGTTCGAACACCGGGGAGGCGAGATCAGCCTCCGAAGCGACGACGTCCGCGACGCCGTCATCGAGGAGTCGATCGAGCTCCCCGCGGTCGAGATCCGAGGACTCGCCGGCGTAGACGATCGGAACGTCCTCGTCGAACTGGGAGAGGACGGCCGGATCGTCCGTGAGCAGACAGTCAGTTCCAGCCACCGATTCGAGTTCGTCGATCCCGTCGACCACCTCGGAGACCGCGAGGGAACTCTCCTCGAGCGCGACCGTCACAGCCCGTATCCGCTCCGACGATCCGACGACGGAAACGCGGGGTTCTGGCCGACCCGATGGCTCGAGACTGCGGTTCATACCTCCGCTGTGTTCTGCGAAAGTAAAAACCTCGCGTCGATTTTGGCTCCGCACTCGTCACACGCGTCGTCAAGGGTGACGCACATCGCTCCTGGCACAACCGTAGCCAGTCTACGGGTACACCGTCTGCCGGTAGAGGGTCTCCGCTCAGTAGCCGATCGCGGTGCCGTCTTTTCGAGGTTCGGTCGCGCCCGAGAGTACGCCATTCCGTCGCCGAACGATCTGACCACCGCCGAACATCACCGGCGGCATGACGCTCACGTCGTGGCCGATCCGAGCGAGTTTCGCCGCGTTCGTCAGCCGTTCCTCCACGCCGAGCGCGCCGTCCTCACGGTAGCGCCACCGGGGCGCATCGAGCGCCGCCTGGAGGTCCATTCCGTAGTCGACGACGTTCGAAAGCACCTGGACGTGACCCTGTGGTTGCATGTATCCGCCCATCACACCGAACGCCAGCCAGTCGTCCGCACCGAGTCTCGTGAGTGCCGGAACGAGGGTATGGAACGGCCGTTTTCCGGGCTCGAGGCTGTTCGGATGGTTCGAGTCGAGCGAGAACGACGCGCCGCGGTTCTGGAGGGCGATTCCGGTGTCGCCGGCCACCAGTCCGCTTCCGAAGCCCGCGAACCGCGAGTTGATGTAGGAGACGAGGTTCCCCTCCTCGTCGCCGACGGTCAACAGGACCGTATCGGCGTCCTCCGCGTTCGCGTTCGGAACGCCGACGTCGGGGTCGGCGATCGGTGTCGGTCCGATCGCTCTGGCGCGCTCGCGGGCATACTCTGTCGAGGCCAGCGGCGGGATGGACTCGTAGTCGGGGTCCGTGACGTAGTGGTGGCCGTCGACGAACGCGAGTTTGGTCGCCTCGGCGAACGCGTGGACCCGTTCCGGCGACTCGTAGGCGTGATCGCCGGCACCGATCTCCTCGGCGATGTTCAGCGCCTCGAGGGCGATCAGCCCCTGGTTGTTCGGCGGGAGTTCGTACACCTCCGCGCCGTTGTACGTGGTCGTGACGGGATCGACGAACTCGGGCTCGAATTCCGCGAGGTCCTCGTGAGTCAGGAACCCGCCCGCCGACTGCACCTCCTCGACGATCGCCTCGGCGATCTCGCCCTCGTAGACGACGTCCGCGCCTCGCTCGGCGATCGTCCGGAGTGACCGTCCGAGTCGGGAGAGCCTGACGGTCTGGCCCGGGTCCGGACTCTCGCCGTCGAACAGGTACGCCTCGCGTGCGTTCTCGTCGGTGAACAGTTCCTCTGCCCCCGCCCAGTAGTGAGCGATCACCGGTGAGACGGGAAACCCCTCGAGTGCGTACTCGATCGCAGGTTCGAGGACTTCGGCGAGCGAGAGTCGTCCCAGCTCCTCGATCGTCGTCTCCCAGCCACGGGCCGTTCCGGGGACGGTCACTGCGTGAGGTCCCAGGAACGGCATTCCGAGATCGTCCGCACTCCCCTCCCCGTCGACGGCGTATCCGCGCGATTCGGGGTAGTACTGACCGGGGTTGGCGGCCGCCTCGAGTGCATCACGGACGCGCTCGATCGTCGCCCCGGTCGGCGCGCCACCGCACGATCGCAGGGCACCGACCTCGCCGTCGGCAGTTCGGTAGAGCGCGAAGACGTCGCCCCCGAGCCCCGTCGAAGTCGGTTCGACGACGTTCAACGCGGCCGCGGTCGCTACGGCGGCGTCGAAGGCGTTTCCACCGTCGCGAAGAATCGAGACGCCCGCCTGGGCCGCGAGCGGTTGGCTGGTCGCGACCATACCGCGATTCGCGTACGCCGTCGAGCGCCTCGAGTCGAACCGATCGAGACCGATTCCGTCGTCTCCGAAATCGAGTTCCATAGCGCAACACGTGCGCGAACGATCAAAAAACGCTAGTCAGAACACGATCACTCGTCGCCGTCCGAAAGCGGTTCGTGTTCGACCCGATACCCGTCCGCGACGGTTTCGATCGATTCGACCTCGCGAAGCCGGATGGATCGCTCCATCTTGGTGACGACCGACGTGTCGTAGTACTCCGCGTCGTATTCGAGCGTCGACCCCTCCGCACGATACTCCTCGACGAACGACCGATGAGCCTCGAGTCGCGCCCGGCCGATCGACCGGGAGATCCCCGGCACGTCGTCGATCTGGCGGTCAAACGCCTCGAGAAACGCCTCCTCGAGTTCGTAGCCGACCGACCCCCTCCCGGCACACATCGCGGCGAGCGTCGTCGTCCCGGTCCCCCAGAACGGATCGAGGACGGTATCGCCGTAGGCCGAGTACATACAGATCAGCCGGTAGGGTATCTCGAAGGGGTAGGCCGCGGACCGTTCTCGCAACTCCTCGCTTCCCTCGAACTCGAGCGTCTGGAGTTCACCGCGGACGTCAGTCCAGACGTCGGTGAACCACCGATTTCGTTCCTCCCAGAAGTACGCGGCCTCGTACCGGCGATCCGCGCGCGGTTCGAAACTCCGACTCTCCTTTCCGTTCCGGAAGACGAGAACGTACTCGTGTTCCAGCGTGACGTAGGCGTTCGGCGGTAACGTTCCGCTACCCATGAACTTCGCCGCGCTGTTCGTCGGCTTTCGCCAGAGGACGTCGGGAAGCGGATCGAACCCACGTGACTCGAACGCCTCGAGCACGCGGGCGTGGTTCGGGTACACCCTGAAACTATCGTCTATCGAACGCGTCGCGTCGCCGACGTTGATACACGCGATACCGCCGTCGACCAGCACCCGCTCGAGTTCGTCCCAGACGCGATCGAGCTGGGCGTGCATCGCCTCGAACGCCACGCGACCGTCCCCCGACTCGAGGGCGTCGCCGACCGCCGGATCGAGGTCGGCAAAGAGGTCGTCCCACATCTCGATCATGGGATACGGTGGGGACGTAACGACGAGTTCGACGGAGTCGTCGGCAACGGCAGAGAGATCTCGGGAGTCGCCGACGAAGACGCGGTGAATCGTCTCCATTGGATTCACACTGTCGGCGTCGCCCCCTTAGCTCCTTCGTAGCGAGATGGAGAATCAGCCGGCCGATTCGCGGGTATCTCTCCGATGCTTGTTCCGGACTACTCTTCGTCGGCGTCCGCTTCGGTTTCGCCCTCGTCACCGCCTTCGGTTCCCGTTTCCGACTCCGATTCCGCATCGCTCTCGTCGGCCTCTGACTCGTCGGCCGTTCCGACGCTCGTCGCCGGTTCGAACTCCTCGATCGGCTCCCACTCCTCGTCCTCTGACTCGGAGAGTCGCCGCCGCAAGATCGCGATTCCGGCCACGGCTCCGAGGACGAGCAGGAGTTTCGGGAGACGACTCGAGGAGCCCTCGCTCTCGGTCTCCTCGTCGATCTCGATCTGCTCTTCCGGGCTCTCGGATTCCGCTACGACGTCCTCGATGATCTCGGGTTCCTCGATGTCCTCGAACGATGGCTCCTCGAGGTCCGGGCCGTATCGCCCGGCCAGATAGCCAATCGTCGCACCGAGGCCGAACCCCGCGCCGACGAGCGAAAGCGGTCCACCCGTCGGTCGCTCGTCGGCCCCGTCGACCGCCTCGAGAATGGAGTCGCGCAGGGGCGTGTCGAGTCCTTTTTCTACGGCCTCTTTGACGATGAGCTCGGACAGCGTTTTGTCCTGTTGTTCCGTTTCGGGCATAATCCGCCACGACCACATCACCATACATAGTTCTGTCCAACGTTTCGGCGTGTTCTCACGCTCGTCCCGGCGTTATGGCGACGTTTCTCAGCAGTTCCGAACCGAGTACCGTCGTTCTGTGTCGATACCCGCCGCGAAATCTGCACACGAGGTCCGGGTATCAGCTCCAACGCACGGCGACTTGAGGCTGTGACAGTTCAGTTTCGAGCCATCGATAACCCAGGAAACATACTGTTAACCGACTATATACTCACGAACCGCAGGCATTCAGCCCGAGTAATGTCTCGCATAACGAAACCGTTCCTGTGTGAGTAACTGCCATGAGCGTTATTCGCCAGCCCGGCGTCCTCGGCCGAACCACGCGGAGACGCGTCGTCGGTGTCGGCGTCGCGTTCGTCGCTGCCGCGGTCGAAACGCTCGCAGTGGGCGTCTGGTTTCTCCTCCTCGTTGGTTCTCCGTCGACGTCGACCGCACTCGCCGGGCTCGGGATACTGTTCTGTGGAGCCTTAGTCAGAACCGGGCTGTTCGGCGTCGCCACGAGTGAGCTGTCCGAACTGATCAAGCCGTGGCGTCTGGGCGCCGCACTCGCGATGACAACCAGCTGGGTCGTCTGGCTGTTCGTCGCCCAGACGGTCGGCGGCCCGGTCGGCCTCGCCGCTGGGACGCTCGTCCTCGGCGGCGCACTCCTCGTGCAGTTTCTCTTCGAACGGTACGTGTTCCGACTCCGTCCACCCGCCCGGCTCGAGCTCACACCAATCCTGTCTGCAACGTTGCTGGCCCTGGGCGGCGCGACGCTTCTCGCGTCGGTCTGGTTCGTCGATCTCGCCGTCGTCTCGCCGCCGATTTCGGTCGATACCACGACCGTCGTCGTCCGAATCGAGGCCGTCCAGATCGCCGTCGTCGTCTTCGGAGTGCTCGCGTTCGTCGCCCACCAGCGACGGTGCCAGCGTCTGCTCCGGTCGTAGTCCCGATCACTTCCCCGCCGCACCCACGTTCTGGTCGCTCTCGAAAGAGTCCGGATCCGGCTCGATCGCCGCGTACTGTACCGTCTGCCGCCCGAGCGTCGCGATTCGATCCTCGAGACTCGGATCGGCGAACGAGCCGTCCTCGAGCGCCGAGTTGGAGTTCGCCACCGCGGCCTGGTGGGGGATCACCCACGCGTTCAACGACCGACAGACCGACCGCAGGTGCTCGAGTGCGGTCACCGGGAACGCCCCACCCGAGACGGCGAGCAGACCGACCGTCGTCTCCTCGAACTCCTCGAATCCGCAGTAATCGAGCGCGGTCTTCAGCGGCGAGGCGTACGAGCCGTGGTACATCGGTGAGCCGAGGATTACCGCGTCGGCAGACCGCAACCGGGCGGCGAGCGCTTCCGCGTCGCCGGCCACGTCGCGCTCGCGATCCGGATCGAACGGCGGAAGGTCGTACTCCCTGAGATCGAGCAGTTCGGCGTTTGCCCCCGATCGATCGGCCGCCTCGAGTGCCCGCCCGAGGGCGACGCGGGTGACGCTTCCCTCGCGAAGACTACCACAGATTCCGACGACAGTGACGTCAGCCATGGTCGATCCACGGCCTACACGGACAAATGGATTCGTTCCGGCCGACGTGGTTGGACAGCGAGTCGAAACGGCTCACCGACGGAGCCGGGCAACCGTATCGCCATCCCGCTTCCCCACCTCGACCAGTCCGTCATCTTCGAGGTCCGAAAGCAGTTCCTCGAGCCACCTGCGCCCGTACTCGCCGTCCGGAGCGTAGTCGACGCGGATTCGGTGTCCCAGCGTATCGAGTTCGAGTTCGTCGTACTCCCGGAGCGTCCCGATCACGCGGCCCCGAAACTGGCGGCGACTACCCTCGAAGCTCGGCTGGGTGGGGACGTCCGGCGCGGTAAAGTCGCCGCTCGCGTAGGCACCACACCACTCACGCCAGGGACAACCGGCCTCGTCACAGCGAGGTGTCTGTCCGCAGGCGACGCCGCCGAGTTCCATGATCGCGTTGTTCCAGACCCGCGACCGGCCCGCCGGGAGCAGGTCGTTTGCGGCCTCCTCGAACGCCGTGTCGTCGTCCGGAACGTCGAACGCGCGGTGACAGACCCGCTTGACGTTCGTATCGACCACCGCATCGCCGGCGTTGAACGCGAAACTCGCCACTGCGTTCGCGGTGTAGGGGCCGACACCCATCAGCTCCTCGAGCTCCGCGGGCGTCTCCGGAAACTCGCCGTCGTACGTCGTTTCGATCTGGGCGGCCGCTTCGTGGAGGTACTTCGCCCGGTTGTTGTAGCCGAGGCTGTGGTCCGTCCAGAAGCCGACCACATCGGCCCGGTCGGCCGCCGCGAGTTCGGCCGTCGTCGGCCAGCGTTCGACGAACTCCGCCCAGGCCTCGACGACCCGACCGAGTTGGGTCTGCTGGCTCATCACCTCGCTGACGAGAATCGCGTACGGATCGTCGGTCCGTCGCCACGGAAACGCCCGGTGGTCGTCCTCGTACCACGAGATCAGCGCCTCCCGAACCGCCTCGAGGTCCTCGGGGAGACCCCACGCGCCGTCCGTCTCCTCGGCTTCGCCGGTCATCGACGGCCGTTGGGGCGGCGTCCGTTTAGCCATGATGATTCGAGAATATCGGCAATCGGCCCAAATCGGTGACGATCCAGACGCCCACGCGAGAACCCTACCTCTAAGCCCCCCGAACCCGCATCGACGCACATGCGACCGCCGGCACAGAACGCGGAACTGGCGCTTCTCCTCGAGGTCGCGGGCACGCCTAAACCGGGCAACGTCGACCGTCGACGCGACCTCGAGGAGCTACGATTCGAGCACTTCCTCGCGGGCGCAGTCGGTGCTCGGGACGGCCTCGAGATGGCAGCCGACGGCGCGTCGGTCGGCGCGGCGTTCGAGCGAGCCGTCGGGGGAATGGCCGCCCAGGGAGGCGACAACACGCAGTTCGGCGCGTTGTTGTTACTCGTCCCGCTCGTTCGAGCCGCGCGTAACGAGCTCTCACAGCCGGTCGTCGAATCCGTCGTCGAGGGGACGACCGTCGCCGACGCGGCGGCGTTCTATCGGGCGTTCGAGCACGTCGACGTCTTCGTCTCGGACCCGCCCGCGGAGATGGAGCCCCTCGACGTCCGGCGTGGGTCCGACGCGGTCCCGGTCCTCGAAGAACGCGGGCTGACGCTGTTCGACGTTCTCGATCGCAGCGTCCCCGGCGACGACGTCGCACGCGAGTGGACCCGCGGCTTCGAACGCTCGTTTCTCGCCGCACAGCGACTCGCCGACGCCAGCGGGACACCCTCCGAGCGGACGGCGTCGGTCTTCCTCTCCCTGCTCGCCGACCGGCCCGATACCCTGGTCGTCAAACGCCACGGAGAGGCCACCGCACGCGAGGTCATCGACCGCGCGGCCGAACTTCACGAGCGCGACGCCCTCGAGACGGATCCCGACGCCGTCGACGCCTTGGCGGACGATCTCGTCGGTCGAGGCGTCAACCCCGGGACGACGGCCGACGTTACCGCTGCCGGACTGTTCATCGCCCTGGAGCGCGAACGCCTGGAGATATGACCGACGATCCGGCCGGCGCCGCGGGTGACGACGAACGGGTCGCGGACTGGCCGGTCGCGCTGTCTGGGGTCACCGAATCCGTCGTGACCACGCTCGGCCCGAATGGTCGATGGAACGCCGCTGCACTCGGACTGTTCGCCGGCGATCCCGTCACCGCGAGGACCTGGGGAAACACCCGAACGAAGCGAAACTTCCACCGCCGCGGTGAGGGCTACGTTCAGTTCGTCGACGATCCCGTCGTCTTCACCGACGCCGCGCTCTCTCGCTACGAGGTCGACGAGCCGATCCTTGGGGAGGCAAACGCCTGGGCCAGGGTGACAGCCGAGTCGATCGAGACAGGAACCGACGACGGGACCGAGTGGGAACAATGGACGCTCGAGCCCGTCGACTCGACGGTCGTCAGAACCGAGGTCCCGACGATCGACCGCGGGTTCGCCGCCGTCGTCGAGGCGACGGTCGCCGCGTCGCGGCTCGGCGTCGACGGCTACGACGAGTCGACCCTCCGCGACCGGCTCGCCCACTACGCCTCGGTCGTCGACCGCGCCGGCGGTCCGCGCGAACGCGAGGCCCTCGAACGCGTCCGCGAACACTCGAACTGGTGACAGTCGCGTGGCCTTCTCGCCCGCGATCGGCGAAAACGTCATCCGTGAGCCGGTGGGTCGGAAACTCGTCGCGGGCCCGACTCGAAAGCCACCCGAGAGTTTATATCAGAAGGCGGGGCCAGGACCGGCCACATGGTACTCCACTTCAGACGCGCGACGGCCGTGTTCCTCCGGACGATGCCGTTCGTGTTCCTCCGAATGGGCGTCGGCATCCTCCTCGGGATCGTCTCGGTTCTCTACTTCGGGACCGTCCTCTGGCTCGGCTTTCGACTCCTCGAGTCCGGGTCGATCTCCGGTCCAATCGCAGGAGTCGGGCTGTTGCTCTCCGTGGGCGTGTTCGTCGCCGGGTGGCGGCTGTTCAGCCGGTACGTGCTGTATCTGGTCAAAGCCGGACACATCGCGGTCATCGCTCATGCCGTCGAGACGGGCGAGGTGCCGCCCAATCAGCTGCGGTTCGGGAAGGACCGAGTCGCCGAACACTTCGCCGAAGCGAGCGTCCTCTTTGCCATCGATCAGGCGATTAAGACGGTGATCAACCAGTTCAACGACGGCGTCGTCTCGCTTGCGAGCATCGCTTCGCTCGTCCCCGCACTCCGAACGTTGATCCGCCTGATCGGAAAAGCGATCGCGATCGCCTCCTCGTACATCGACGAGGCGATCATCGCCTACATGTTCACCAACCCGGAGAAAAACGCCTGGAACGCAGCCAAAGACGGCGTCGTCCTCTACGGGAAAAACTGGAAACCGGTACTCGGTACCACCCTAGTGATCGTCCTCGGCATGTACGTGACGGGCATTCTCCTCCTGTTGGCACTCTCGCCGGTCGCGAACCTGTTGAGCGGCCTCTCGTCGACGGTCGAACTGGCGAGTTGGGCACTCCTCGTCGGACTGTTTCTGACAGTCTACGTCGGCCTCCTCAAACCGTGGGTGAAGACCGTCGTCATCACGACCTTCCTCGTCGAATCCCGTGATTCGACGCCGGACAGCGCGACCGTCAATCGGATCGCCGACCGATCCGAGAAGTTCTCGGAGCTCGTGAGCAAGGCCGAAGACGAACGCCCGGAAGAACGTCCCCACGATCCCGATCCGACGCCGGTCGCGGGTGCGAACGCTCGATGACGGTGAATCGCCGGATTCGGACACCGCCCGGGCCAAGAGAAAGGGATTAAGAGCCTCTGGACGGAACTTCCCCTTATGGCAATCAAACCGGCCTACGTCAAGAAGACCGGGAACCTCCTCCTGGAGCGGTACCCGGACGCGTTCACGACCGACTTCGAACAGAACAAAGAGAGCGTCTCGAAGCTCACCAACGTCGAATCGAAAGGCGTTCGAAACCGCATCGCCGGCTACGTCACCCGGAAGAAAAGCGCTCAGGTTCCCGCGTAGATCGACCGTTTGTTACTCGCGTTCGAGCCCTCAAGCTACTGGATTCGCGTTCACTCGGAGAAACGTCCGTCATACGGTCTGCTGTCCGTCAGTTCCGGTGCGGTCGCGATCAGTCCTGTGGTCCCAACGGCAAATCGGGAGAGCGGATCAGTGGTCGAATCCTGGCTCCATGTAGGCCGCCGCGACGAGTGCGATGAAGGCGACGAACATCGAGATCATAAATCCGGACAGGCCGTTGACGATGTTCATCTCCGTCCCGACGAGCAGGAGTTCCTCACCCTGGTAACCCGTCCAGGCGAACACCACTGCGACGAGGACGCTGAGGCCAGACAACGCCGCGGCTGCGATACTGAACCGCGTTTCGAACAATCCAACCTCACTCGCGTTCGTCGACGTACTGGTCATCGGTCCCACCCCGAGCGGCCGCCGGCCGTAACCGATCGAAGCGCACTCTCCTGGGAGTCGCGTTCGGACTGGAGTTCTCGCTGTTGCATCGTACGTTAGGTCTCACCCGGTTTTCTTAATCTCTTCTATCCACCTCGGCCCCACCCCAGTATCGTGAACTCGACGTCGACAATCACGGGTAGAATGTCGTGTCGACGGAAACCCAAACGGTTTTGCGGACCCGTCCCCGAATAGCGGAAAATGGCAGTACGAGTAGGCGTACTCGGTGCAACCGGTGCCGTTGGACAACGACTGATTCAGCTTCTCGAGCCGCATCCGGAGTTCGAAATCGCCGCCCTGACAGCGAGCGAGTCGAGCGCCGGTAAGACGTACGAACAGGCGGCCAAGTGGCGCGTGAATAGCCCGATCCCCGACGACATCGCGGAGATGACCGTCACGGCGACGGAACCAGACGCCGTCCCCGACGACGTCGACCTCCTCTTCTCGTCGCTTCCCTCGAGCGTCGGTGCCGAGGTCGAACCACCGTTTTGCGAGGACGGCTACGTCGTCTCGTCGAACTCCTCGAACAGCCGAATGGCCGACGACGTCCCGCTTATCATCCCCGAGGTCAACGCCGACCACCTCGACTTACTCGAGGTCCAACGCGACGAACGCGGCTGGGACGGGGCACTCGTCAAGAACCCCAACTGTTCGACCATCACGTTCGTCCCGACGCTCGCCGCACTCGCCGAGTTCGGCCTCGAGACGGTCCACGTCGCGACTCTTCAGGCGGTCTCGGGTGCCGGCTACGACGGCGTCACCTCGATGGAGATCATCGACAACGCCATCCCCTACATCGGGAGCGAGGAGGACAAACTCGAGACCGAATCGCGCAAGCTACTGGGCGAGTTCGACGGCGCTTCTCTCTCGCAGGACGGCGTCGAGGTCGCCGCCTCCTGTAACCGCATTCCGACGATCGATGGCCACCTCGAGAACGTCTGGGTCGAAACCGAAGAGGAACTGACGGTCGAGGACGCGAAAACCGCGATGACGGAGTACCCCTCGATCGGTCTCCGTTCGTCGCCCGACCAATTCATCCACGTCTTCGACGATCCCGACCGCCCACAACCCCGGATGGATCGAACGATCGGTGACGGGATGGCGATCGCCGCGGGCGGACTCCGCGACTCGACGTTCGGACTCCAGTACAACTGCCTCGCGCACAATACGATCCGCGGTGCCGCCGGCGCGAGCGTCCTGAACGGAGAACTGTTGCTCGAGAACGGCTACCTCTAACAAACTACTCGGACGTCGTCTGGGGCAACGCGACGACTGGAACGGCCGCTTCTTTGACCATTCGTCTCGCGACGTCCCCCGTGAGTAACTCCGCGAGCCGATTGCCCTCGCGCGGATTGAAAACGACCGCGTCCGCGTCTCGTTGTCGTGCTTCATCGAAGATCGTCTCGACGACGTCCGTCCCGTAGAGCGTCTCCGCCTCGACCGTCGCCGGTGAGTCCCGCAACGCTGCCTGTGCACGATCGAAGATCTCCTCGGCGTACTCCTCGCGCTGTCCCATCGGTGCCTTGTCGATCCCGCCGCCGGCCTTTTCGATGACGTTGACGACGACGACCGTACTCGCCGACCCGAGGTGTTGCTCAAGCCCTCGCGTCGTCCGCTCGCCGTCGTCCGGATCCGCGACGGGGACGATCACCGTCCCGTCGAACGTAAGTGTCATGGCGACTCACCCGCGGTCGGCCACAAGAGGTGTCCGGACTGTTCGCTCGGAACGTAGACGATCGGTAACGTCGTCATCACTCCGTCGTTCGGCCCAGCGCGTCAAAAAGGTGTGCGGGAACGGTCCGACGTGGCGATCCGCCGATCGACCGGGACAGACGCATAGCGGATCGTATCAGAGACGAACGCGATTCTTCAACTCGCCGCCGGAGCCATCCGCCTCGAACCTGCGCGCGTTTTCCGCGACGATGTCGGCCAGTCGGTCGTAGTACTCCGGCGTGTGTCCCGCGTTGTGTGGCGTTATCTGAACGTTCCCGAAGTTCCACAACGGATGGTCCTCGGGGAGCGGCTCCGGATCGGTGACGTCCAGGGACGCGCTCCGGATCCAGTTCGACCGAAGCGCATCCACCAGCGCGTCGGTGTCGATCACCGGCCCACGTGCGATGTTGACAATCGTCGCGTTCGGATCGATCGTCACCAGGGCCTCGCGGTCGACGAGCCCCCGCGTCGTCTCGGTCAGCGGACACGCGAGTACCAGGTAATCGGTCCGGGCGAGCGCCTCGTGGAACGGTCCCTCCTCGAACCCGATCACCTCGTCCGTCGGCCCGCCTTTCTCCGGCGAGTACCGGACGCCGATCGTCTCGACGCCGAACGGTTCCAGGCGCGTACAGACCGCACGTCCGATCGCACCCATACCGACCACCGTCACGGTCGATCCCTGGAGTTCGTGAGCCTGGTAGTGGCGCCACTCCCGGCGCCGCTGACGGCGTGTCGCCACGTGAAACCGCCGGGTCGACCAGAGAATCGCGCCGAGGACGTGTTCGCCGATGTTCGGTCCGTGCACGCCCGAGGCGTTCGTCACCGCGACCTCGTGCTCCTCGAGGCGGTCGAGCGGCAGATGACCGGTTCCCGCGTACGCACACGCGAACACCTCGAGGTTCTCGGCGACCTCCAAAAGGTCGTCCTCGAGAACCATTCCCGTCACGAACGCGGCGTGTCGAATCGCCTCGCGTTCTTCGGACGGCGTTCGGGCAAGCCGAATCGTTCGATCGGGCAATCGATCGCGGAGCGCATCGGCGTACCGTTCGATCGGAATGCCGTGGGTTCCCTTTCGAAGAACCAGCACGTCCGCGGCGTCATCGGCCATATCGCTACCGTAGTCCGTCATGTGCGTTCACTCGAAGCGATAGCTCAAAAGCGTTCGTCCCGATAAGGACGTCATCCTCCTCGACGCGAATTTCATGCGGTTTAATACGGTGGCCGACCGCCCACGCTGTATGGAACGCGTTGACGTCGCGATCGTCGGCGGGGGACCCGCAGGTGCCTGCGCGGCCGAACGAGCCGCCAGCCACGACGCCGAGACGGTCCTCTTCGAGCAGGGAGTCCCGCGGGAGGATCGGGACGGACCGGGTCCGGATTCGACCGACGCGGCCGGCATGCTCGACTACTGGATCGACATCATGGACTTCGATTACCGGGAGATCCCGGACGAGATCATCCACCGCGAACTCGAGGGGACCACGTTCATCGGTCCGGAGAGCCAGGTCGAGTTGAAAACGACAGGTATCGATGCTAACTACCCGGAGTTCGGCTACACGTTTCACCGCGCACGGATGGACGACTGGCTCCACGAGCGCGCAACCGACGCCGGTGCCGACCTCCGAATCGGGACCGCAGTCACCGACCTCGAGACCGATCTCCGCGCCTCGAGCCCGAACGGTCCGACTCACACGCTAACGCTCTCGAACGGCGACCAACTCGAGGCACAGTACGTCGTCCTCGCCGACGGGCCCCAGCGGCGAATCACCCTCGACGCACTCGATCAGTTCACCGCACCTGGCCGAAGCGTCTCCGAGTACCTCTCCCCGCCCGAAGCGAATCACATCGCCTACCAGGAGTATCGGGAGTTTCCGCCGGAACTGTTCGCCGAGTTCGAGAACCAACTCAAATTCTGGTGGGGGTACATGCCCGGCGAAACCGCCTATCCCTGGATCTTCCCGAACGACGGGACGGTCGCCCGCGTCGGACTGACGATGCCCATCGGGATGCAACTCGAGGACGTCGACAATCCTGGCTCGTACAAACTCCTTGAGCCAACCGACGACAGTATTCCGTCCGGCTCCGAATACATTACCCGGCTCCTCGAACGCGAGTACGGCGACGAGTACGACGTCGAAACGGACATCCCGATCGTCGAAGACCGTGGGAAATCGAAGGGGACCGAAACGTATCCCATCTCCTCGACACGACCGATCGACTCCCCCGTCGGCGCGAACATCGCCGTCGCTGGGGGTGCAATGGGGACGACTTCGGCATTTCACGAGGGAGGCTACCACGTCGCCGTCCGCACCGGCAAGATCGCTGGCCGACTCGCCGCGACCGATTCCCTCGAGAACTACAACGATCGCTGGAAGCACGCGATCGGCGACGAGATTCTCCGGAACGTCTCCTTTGCCGACATCGTTGCCGACTACGAACCCGACGACTGGAACTGGGCGTTCGACGTTATCAACGACATGCAAGGCAACAGCGCCGAGAACGTCTTGATCTCGAAACGCTACTCCGCCGGTCTTGACGCCACGAAGATCGTCGCCGCCTACAAGCGACGAAAGTTCAACTACCGCGCCGGCCGATACGTCCAGCTCGCCGAAGACGACTACTTTTACTAACTGAAGACGAACGTTCACGAAGCGACTCGGCACAGCACGACACGAGTATCGATATGTCGTCACTGAAAACGTTAAACGTCTCTCACCCGTAGCCGTACGTGCGTGCCTTTAGTCCCCGTCCGAGCAAACCCATTCGGGTGCAATGACAGCACGGCGAACCCGGGCACGCGACAGCGCCGGGGTGCGCGACGAATCCCCCGCCCGGCACGAGGGTTAGCCAGCCGACGCGGCACGCCGCCACGGGATGAGGCTGGACGTTAGTGTTCCGGGCGACACCTTTCGTACTCACGTGTCGACGACTACAACCGTGGCTACCGGTTTTCCGTGAGCTCTGTCGATGACGATCCCCCCTCGAGTTCCGTCCGCTTGCTCCGCTCGATCGTCTCCCGGGCCGGGTCGAACCTATCCGTCGTCTCCACGGTTCCGTTCGCTCGCTCGTAGTCGATTACCCCGACACCCGCCAACCGCGGCAGATGATCGTGGATCAACGAGATCGTCACGTTGTCTTCGTCCGGTTTGTCCTGCTCTCGACGAGTAACCACTCGAGCCAGTTCTTTCACTGTCGTCTCCTCGACTTCGTTAAGATGGTACAACACGTATCGACACCGCGTCTCCGATAACATATCGTACACCGAATCGAGGAACATCCCTTCCCAATTGTCCATACACCGGCTCTTGACACACAGCCGAATAAGACTCGTTCCAAAAATGTTTGGGAGCCAAAACATCTCTCCTGTTTCGAACCGCCAACTCGAGTCTTGGAACCGACTCGAGAATAAAGAGTCACTTCGAAAAGAGAGGTTTATCGTGAGAGTAACCGCTGATACGGTCTGCGATGACTGATTTCCGGTCGATCGCACGCCGGTCTGCGATCGACCGGTAACGACTCATCGCGGTCCGTATGAATACGTGATCGTAAAGACGTCAACACCATAACCAATCTCCACCCAACTCAAAAAACTACCCCCACCCCGCAATGATACTTACCCTATCACCGACAGCTACTGCTGTCGCTGATAGGGTGAAATGAAAGTATGAAAGGGGCGGCGAATCCACGTTCCCAGAGGGTCTCCCACTCCAGTAGTTGC